>CBDVBC010000001.1:0-22310 GCA_965372125.1 Candidatus Hermodarchaeota archaeon
AATCTGGTACAGCGTGTCGCGCTTTATGTCACTGAGCGGGATGGGCTCTGCGTCCTCCTTATCATCCTGGACAAATTCAAAGAACGTTCTATCGACCGTGGCGATTATGCCTTTCTCAGGAAAAATCTGAAGACCAACTGAAGCTTCAGTTGCCCCGTAAGTTTCCCAGATATCAACATCCCCTAAAAGGTTGTGAATCATTCGTCGATACGGAGTTAAGGATGCTCCGCCAGCGATAAACACTTGGAAGTTAGGCCAAATCTTTTGGAGGTCAATGCCATCATCTGAAGAAGCCTCTCGGAGCCTAGTTTTAGTCTTTTCATCCAACTCGTGATCTGTTAGGAGGCGATCAAGGTATTGCGTTCTTGTTCTGACTAGTTGTGAAACTACCTTTGGGGTTACCCCACCGGAGGACCTGACATCCGCTGCCACCGAGTATCGGGCGGTGAGATAGGCCTTTTCTTCCCAGTCACTAATTTCGTCTACCTCTATCGGCGGGACTCGCCTGTCTCCTGTTCCTATTCGAGGCATCTTCATATGTGGCGAAAGTAGAGCGTTAGGGATAGCACCAGAGAAGTGAGCAACATCGTATTTACCTATCTTCTGACCAAGCCTTTGAGATGCTGATATCGTTAGAACAGCGCCATCAATGACATCATAATTCCCGGAATGAACAATGTAGAAAGCAATCCCTGCTGCACTATCCATGAGAAACTCTCGTACACGATACTCACCCAACGGGTAGTACTTGGCAGTCCCTGCAGTCCCGGATGTCGCAACAAAGAGGAGCACCTTATCAGGTAAAAGGATGTTGGGTTCGCCGTTGGCACACCGACTGATGTAAGGCTGCATGCTCTCATAGGTACTTACAGGGACCTTACGCTGGAACTCCTCGACTGATTTTATATCAGCGAAGCCATGTTGCTTGCCAAAAACGGTGCCCTTGCATCGCTTCAAAATTTTCCGTAAGCATCTCTCTTGAGCTGCTACCGGGTCCTCCAACCGCTGTATCATCGGCTCACAAAGCTGCTTATAGAAGGCGTGTATACCCGCCCGAGCCATCATACTTCTTTCCTAACCGAGCTACAACGGATAAATATTCGCTTTCGAGTATGGGTCACAAACCCGCTCTAGACTGAGAAGTTTTGTCAGTTATGTCGCTGTTTTCAGCCGGGGAATCATGTGTCCGAGTTCAGGGGTCAGGAGACGGGGTACTTTACCATGCAAAGGGTCTTTCCCGAGTTTTTGCAGCAAAACCTCGAAGCCACCCGGCTGCACAGGAATTATGAGAGGAGGAGATAAAACGCCGTTCTGTCGGTGAAACCTGTAATACATACCTGCATCTATGAGATGAGAGTCGGCATCACTTGCGAACTCTCCGAGGTTGTGGGGAACTTGTGTGAACTCTACAAAGAGATGATATCGAGTAATCTCCGTAGTGACCTCCGGCAACAGAGCAAAATCTACAAAACTTGTCCCCTGCTGCTCGCAAGCATGTTCTAGTGCACGAAGCAGCAGCTCCTCCCTCATGCGTTCACCAACAATATTAACTAGCGTTTTCATCCGAGTGATTTCCGAGAGTTCAGGAGGATCCAAGGAAGCAAAGGTAACAATGTCGCCCATCACGTAGCGGTAGAAGCCAGCATGGTTTGTGACGAGAATCTGATAGGGCGTATTTATCTTCACATCACTGAGCGGAATCGGCTCCCCGCCCTCCTCATCAATGGACAGGAACTCGAAGAAGGTCCTATCGACTGCTAGGACAATCCCTCCATGCGGATAGATCTGGGCACCCATTGTCGCCTCGGTTGCGCCGTAAACGTCCCACACTTCAACATCCCCAAGGAGGTCACGGATAATCCGCCTATGAGGTGTGATGGAGGTTCCACCAGCACCAAAAATGGTGAAGTTTGGCCACAGTTCCCTGAGATTTACCACGCCGTCTTTGGACACTCGTCGAAGCTTAGCCTTTGTCCCATTATCCAGCTCTGGGTCGGCGAGAAGCCGATCATAGAAATGTGTGCTGATTTTCCGGAGAAGCGAAACAATAAGGGAGGTTACTCCGACGGTCATCCGAATATCAGCAGCTACTGCGTAGCGCGCAGTTAGATAGATTTTCTTGTCCCAGTCGGTTATCGCGTTCACCTCACGGGGCGGAATAACAAGGCTATCCTCTCCTCCCAAGATCCCTGGGCCCTGTTGCTGTGACAACAACGCTGCGGAAAATGCACCAGAAGCAGCACTCACATCATGGGAGCCAATCCTTACTTCAGATGTTGGGGGAGCATGGAGGATTATAGTTGGACCGTCCAGTACATCGTAATGCTCACCATGAACAATGTAGAAGAGGCCCCTCCTAGCGGTTTCACGGGCGTATACTCGCACACGATACTCTCCTAAAGGATATAATTTGGGATTACCAGTGGTCCCGGAGGTTGCCATGAAGTAAACAATCTTGTCGGGGAAGAGAATGCTCTGCTCACCCTGTATACACCGGGCGATGTAAGGCTGCATACTCTCATAGGTGGTAACCGGGACTTTGCTCTGGAATTCCTCGACTGATTTGATGTCTAAGAAGCCGTGCTCTTTGCCATAGGCTGTGTCTTTACATCTCTTCAAGACCTTTCGTAAACACATCTCCTGCGCTGCTGTGGGGTTCTCAAGATGCCTCATAAAGGGTAGACATAACCTCTCATAGGCTAGTCTAAAGCCCGCGTCTCTAAGACTCATGTATCTTCCTCCTACTGTTTTGGCACAAAAGTGTTAGTATGTGCAAGTTAGGCTTCTGGTTTCAGCCGGGGAATCAGGCGGCTGAGTTCAGGGGTCAGGAGGCGTGTAACCTTGCCCTGTACTGGGTCTCTTCCAAGTTTCTGTAGCATGAAATCGAAACCACTAGGCTGTACGAGAACTATGATAGGGCGAGCTAGTGCTCTTTGCTTCCGTTTCGTATAGTATGCGAAGCTCGCTGCACTAAGGCGCTGATCGACGGTCTCCGTGAACTTCTCCAAGTCATCAGGAGGAGTTGTGAATTCGATGAAAAGAACATGGCGAACAGCCTCAACGGCCATTTCGGGAAGTATAGCAAAGTCAACGAAGCTAGTCCCGAACTGCTCACAAGCCCGGTCCAGCACTCGGAGAAAGAGTTCCTCACTCATCCGCTCCTGAACAATGTCCACAAGAGCGCTTTCTCGGCTTATTTCCCCAAAGACCGGTGGGTCCAATGCAGTAAAGGTTACAAGGTCTCCAAGGTCAAATCGGTAAAACCCAGCAGTATTAGTGACTAAAACACGGTCCAGCGTGTCACGTTTCACGTTACAGAGCAGAATTGGCGCTGCATTCGCATCATCATCGGGGATAAACTCAAAGAATGTGTGATTAATCACGGGAATGAGTCCCTTATCCGGGAAGATTTGAAGACCCATAGTCGCTTCGTTAGCCGCATAGGACTCCCAAATTATCACATCCCCAAGAAGATCATGTATAATCCGCCGGTACGGGGTAATCGATACGCCTCCTGTAATCACAGCGCGGATGTCAGGCCAGAGCTCCTGCAGGTCTATTACACCATCACAAGACACTTTCCGAAGCTTTGCCTTGGTCTTCTCATCAAGTTCTGGATCGGCAAGCAGGCGGTCAAGATACTCGTTGCGGGTCGTGATGAGCTGCCCAACAACCTTGGAGGTGACCCCACCGACTGTACGGATATCTGCTGCAACCGCGTGACGGGCTGTAAGATACATCTTCCTCTCCCAGTCGCTTAGCTCGATTACCTCCCTGGGCGGAACCATCATATCCCCTTCACTGACTTGGAAGCTACTGAGCATCTGCAGCCGCTCCGGCAGCGGAAAAGTAGAGATTGCTCCACTGAAGTGGGCAACCTCGTATTCGCCGATTTTCTGCTTCAACCGAGATGCAGCTCTTATCACCAGCCCCGCGCCATCCATCACATCGTATAGCCCTGTGTGGACTAGGAAAGAGAGGCCCGCCAAAATCCGCTCATATATCACCTCTTCTACTCGCTGTTCTCCTAACGGGAAGTATTTGGCTACGCCGCTGGTTCCAGACGTTGCGATAAAAATGAGAATCTTCTCAGGGAAGAGGACGTTCTGCTCGCCCCTCATGCAGCGAAGTATGTAGGGCTGTATGCTCTCAAAGTTACTGAAAGGAACGTTTTGCTGGAAGTCCTTGATGGACTTGATGTCGGCGAAGTGGTGTTGTTTACCAAATACGGTGTTCTTGCATCGCTTCAATACCTTCCGCAAACACGCCTCTTGCGCCGCCGCTGGATCCTCTAGCCGCTTCAGAAAGGGCTTGCATACCCTATCGTAGGCTACCTTCACGAACGCCTCTCTAGATTCCATAGGATTGTATGCGCAGATAAGGAAAAAGTATCTTTCGTAGAAGCTAGGATGACCGTGCAAGTTGGGGAATCAGGCGGCTGAGTTCAGGGGTGAGTATACGGGGAACTTTGCTCGTTCCAGGATTCTTTCCCATTTCTAACAGAAATGTATCAAAGCCTCCAGGACTAACAGGGATGATCAGAGTAGGCGATAGAGTGCTACTCTTTCGATAATATTCAAAGCGTTTGCTTGCCTTCATAAGATGCGAATCGAGGTCACAAGCAAACTCTTCAAGGTCGCTGGGCACCTGGGTGAACTCGACGAAGAGCTGATAGCGCGTGAAATTTATGGTGACCTCCGGCAACAAAGCACACTCCACAAAGCTTGTACCCTGCCGCTCACAAGCATAATCTAGTGCACGAAGTAGCAGCTCCTCCCTCATCCGCTCGCCAACAACATTCAATACCGTTTTCATCCGGGTGATCTCCCCGAATTCAGGAGGATTCAAAGCAGCAAAGGTGATAAGGTCACCCAATTCGTAACGGTAGAAGCCTTGATGGTTTGTCATGAGAACCCGATAGGGGGTATTGATTTTCACATCGCTGAGCGGAATCGGCTCCGCTCCCTCCCTTTCTGGTTGGAACTCGAAGAAGGTCCTATCGACTGCTGGGACGATTCCTCCATCCGGATAAATTTGCGCCCCAATCGTTCCCTCAGCAGCTCCGTATACATCCCAAATTTCAATGTCTCCGAGGAGGTCATGGATAATCCGTCTGTAAGGTGTGATGGATAATCCACCAGCACCGAATATGGTGAAGTTGGGCCACAGTTCCCTGATATTGATCACGCCGTCCTTGGATGCTCGTCGTAGTCTAGTCTTTGTCTCGATATCCAGTTCTGGATCAGCTAGTAATCGGTCATAGAACTGAAATCTGATTTTCCGGAGAAGTGATACGATAAGGGCGGTTATTCCGACGGACATCCTGACATCCGCGGCAACGGCATAGCGCGCAGTGAGATAAACCTTCAGATCCCAGTCGCTTATCGCGTTAACCTCGGGGGGCGGAACTGTCAACCCGCCATCCCCTATTCGTTGACCCCTTAAACTCTGCATCCGCGATGATAACGCTGTGGTAAAAGCGCCAGAAGCAGAAGCCACATCATACGAGCCGAACCTAATTCCTATTGATGGAGGAGCATGAATGACTATTGTTGCCCCATCCAGTAGATCATAATGGTCGCCGTGAACAATGTAGAAGAGGCCCCATCTAGCGCTCTCACGCGCGTACTCCCCTACGCGATATTCACCTAAAGGAAAGTACTTCCGGACACCGGTGGTTCCAGAGCTTGCTAAGAAATACACAATCTTGTCGGGGAAGAGGATGTTCTGCTCGCCTTTCATGCACCGAGCGATATAAGGCTGCATGCTCTCAATGGTGGTGATAGGGACTTTGCTCTGGAATTCCTCGACTGATTTGATGTCTGAGAAGCCGTATTCTTTGCCGTAGAGGGTGTCTTTGCACCGGTTCAAGACCTTCCTTAAACACGCCTCCTGCGCCGCCCCTGGGTCCTCCAACTTATCAAGAAACGGCTGGCATAGCCGCTTATAGGCTAATTTGAAAGCCGCTTCCTTGACACTCATGTCTCTTCCTCAGGTCCACAGTGCAGAAAAATGTTTGTCAGTTAGGTCGCTGATCTCAGCTGGGGAATCATGCGGCTGAGTTCTGGGGTCAAGCGGCGAGGTACCTTGGTCTGCCCTATCACTTTTTTCATTTTCTTGAGCAAGACCTCGAAGCCGCCGGGCTGAACAGGAATGATGACCGGTAGGTGCAACACATTGGCTTGGCGTTGCGCTGCATAGTGTATGTTAGCATTTCCTAGGCGTGTATCAACTATGCTCGTGAATTCCTCAAGATCGTCTGGGGGCTGGGTGAACTCGATGAAGAGATGATATCGAATCACATCCTCAGTAATTTCTGGCAATAGGGCGAAATCGATGAATCCGATTCCCTCTCGTTCACATTGTCTTTCTAGCACGCGGAGAATAATCTCCTCGCTCAACCGTTCTCCTGCCAAGCTTACAATGCTCTTCTTCCTGCTGATAACAGTAAATACAGGAGTCTTAGTATCAGTGAACTCCACAAGGTCATCAATGTCGTAACGGTAGAACCCACCAAAGGTCGTGATGAGCACACGGTAAGGTGTTCTTAGCTTCACGTCGCTCAACGGGATAGGTTCAGCGTCCTCCTCCTCATCTGCAATGAACTCGAAAAACAACCGAGAGAAATTAGGAATCATGCCCTTATCGGGAAAGACCTGACCACCGAGCTCGCCCTCCGTGGCCAAATAATGTTCCCGGATATCCACATCGCCAATAAGCTTCTGGATTATGCGTCTGTAAGGCGTTAAAGAAACACCCGATGAGGTGACAACGCTGAAGTTGGGCCACAGTTCTTGGAGTTTTATCACACCGTCTGTTGATACATCTCGGAGCCTAGCTTTGGTCTTTGTATCGACTTCCGGGTCGGCAAGGAGTCGGTCGAGGTATTGAGTACTGATCTTGCGAAGCAGCGACACGATATTCGATGTGGTGCCCCCGGTTGAACGGATATCCGCTGCAACTGCATATCGGGCTGTAAGGTAGAATTTCTTGTCCCAATCAAGAATCTTATCTACTTCTCTCGGTGGGATGCGTCGATCTTCTCTTCCTTCCCTTAATTTCTGCAGCTCTGGTGGAATAGGGGCGACAGTAAGCGCCCCGGAATAGAAGGCGACTTCGTACTTGCCGATTCTCTCACCCAACGAAGGCGGAGCGGGGAACGCTAGATTATAACCATCCATCACGTCATAGTTGCCCGTGAGTACCACATAGAAGGCTGTTCCCTCAAATGCACCAAAGATAATCTCTTTTACTCGGTATTCGCTGAATGGGTATAGCTTGGGGCTGCCTGTTGTCCCGCTGGTGACCAACATGCACATTGTCTTGTCAGGGAAAAGGATGTTCTCTTCGCCCTGAATTACTCGGGAAATAAAGGGCTGCATGTAATCATAAGTTGTAACAGGTACTTTCCGCTGGAAATTTTCGATAGAGCGGATTTCAGAGAAGCCATGCTGTTTACCAAAGACCGTATCCTTAGTGCGTTTCAAAATCTGTCGTAGGATCTTCTCTTGGGACCCCATAGGGTCCTCCATCATTTTCAGTCTTGGCTTGCAGTATCTGTCGTAAATGAGATGTACTAGCTGCTTGTTGGACAACATAGGCATTCGCTTTCTTGGGTCCAGCTAAAAGGTTTGGTACTATACCAAACAAATCCTGGACAGAAATTAATGCTTCTGGGCTAGAAATGTACTGACTGGTGGATGGAATGTTAGCATTCGTTTTACTTTTGTGTTTTCAGCCGGGGAATTAACCGGCTCAGTTCTAGAGTCAGGAGGCGAGGTACCTTGGTTTGTCCCAAGATTTTTTCCTGCCTTTTAAGCAGAGCCTCGAAGCCGCCAGGTTGGACAGGTATGATGATTGGCAGGTGTATCACATTGGCTTGACGCTGGGCTCCGTACATGATGTTGACCTGGCCCAGGCGTGCATCGACCTGACTAGTAAACTCCTCTAGGTCATCGGGCAGCTGTGTGAACTCGATGAACAGGTGATAGCGAATCACCTCTGCGGAAACCTCAGGTAACAGAGCAAAGTCCACAAAGCCTATTCCGTGTTGCCTGCACACGCGTTCCAGTACTCTAAGGATGAGTTCCTCAGACATTCGCTCACCAGCTAGACTCACGATACTGGCTTTGCGACCAATCACCCGCAGGGTCAGCGGATCAGTGCCTGTGAACTCAATTACATCTCCGATGTCATAGCGATAGAACCCGCCAGAGTTTGTTACAAGTACTCGATAGGGTTTACCTGCTGTAACGTCGCTGAGGGGAATTGGCGTAGCTGCTTCGTCGTCCTCTGGGATGAACTCAAAAAACATCGTGCCCACATAGGGCATCATGCCCTTGTCCAAATAGATTTGAGTCGCCAGCCAACCTTCGGTAGCAGCATAGCCTTCCCACAGGTCAATTTCACCCACTAAATCATGAATTGCCCGTCTAAAGGGCGTGATGGAGACGCCTCCGTGAAGGAGGACTCGGAAGTCAGGCCAAATCTTTCGGAGGTCAATGACACCATCAGATGATGCCTCTCGGAGCCTTGTTTTCGTTGCCGAATCTACATCTGGGTCTGCAAGCAGGCGGTCGAGGTAGTCCGTGCTAATCTTGCGCAAAAGCGAAACAATGTTTGAGGTTATTCCTGTTGCAGAGCGGACATCTGCTGCGACCGCGTGTCGTGCGGTGAGATAGAATTTCTTATCCCAATCTAGAATATTGTCTACCTCTAGGGGTGGTATGCGGCGCCTCTCAGATGTTTGGAACATCTGCAGCCGTGGTGGTAGCGGGGCAACAGCAAGTGCACCTGACATGAACGCAACTTCGTATTCACCAATTTTCTGACCCAATGAAGACGGAGCTGGGAAAACAAGACGGTAACCCTCCAAAGTATCCCAGCGGTCATGGTGGACAACGTAGAAAGCAGCGGACCGAAGAACATTGACGATAGTATCTTCGACCCGCTGTTCACCAAAGGGAAACAGCTTCGAATCACCGGTTGTACCAGAAGTCACAAGAAAGCACAGAATCTTATCAGGAAAAAGAACGTTCATCTCACCCTGCATTGTCCGAGCGATATATGGCTGCAATGACTCGTAGGTGTTAATAGGTACGGTGCGCTGAAACTCCTCAATGGACCTAATACTCGAAAAATCATGTTGCTTACCATAAACTGTCCCTTTCGCCCGATTCAGAACCCTGCGCAGACATTTCTCCTGAGAACCCACTGGATCCTCTAATTGCTTCAGCATCGGTCGGCAGAAGCGATCATAGATTGCCTTCACAATGGCTGTCTGAGACATCATACATCCTTGCTCAACGAGAACTGCCTAAAACATTGTGGTAAATCTCTATTGAACGGCGGAATTTAGTTTGGAAGATTAAATTTACGGAGTTTACTTATTCGCCCAAAATAAGGGCGCTTCTCCGGTCTTGCCTGATACATGAACCAAATAAACCGATTCTCAGAGCAGTACAACACATCACGCTCATCCTCAATAAAGAGGATGTTAGCCTCAACATCAACATACATCACGTGACGAAGCGGGCAACCAAGAGACTCATCAACTCTCCCACGCTCCCAGTTAAACTCCTGGCGCTCGATAGTTGAGGACAAGACCTCTCTCCACTCGCCTTCTCTGAAGAAGAGAAGAGAATCCCTGACCCAGAAAACCCCCGCCCAAACATCTCTCTCCATCTCCTCCTTCGAGGGCTTCCTCCCCTGGCGCTCAACCTTGAACCGCCCATATTTCCTGCTCTCCTCTCCACTTATTTCGGGGATATCCCGCCCCTTCAACGGCTCAACTGTACACGCATAAGCATCATCATAATCGAAAGCAGGCGCCAGCCTCGACCTTCTCCTGTTCTTCGGCACAACCATCTTTTCAGCACAGCCTATGACATCAAGGAACAAGAAAGTAATATTCTAGAGCTTAGAAAGAACCGCTTCGCCCATACTCCTGATCTGCTCAACTTCCTGCCCGGGTGGAAACATAAGAATCAAGTGCGAGACACCTATCTGCTCATACTCACGAAGCCGCTCCACCATCTGATCCGCTGTACCCCAAAGAGAGCTGGAAACCCGTTCACGGTACTCTTTTTCAGCAACTCCCCGAGCAGCAGCGCTTTCCTTGATTGCAGCCTCCATCTCATCCTCTGATTCGAAGAAGCGAGTCCAGAGCCCCACTGATTTCTGCATCTCGGAGGGATCCCGTCCCTCCCTCCTACAAAACTTGTCAAGACGACGAAACTTGGGAACACAGTCAGCAGGAGAATAAGCCCAAGCCAAATTAATACCATCGCCATACTTGGCGGTTAGACGAAGCATCTTCCTTTTTCCTGCAGCAGCACCCACCCACACCCTCATAGGCTTCTGCACAGGCTTTGGTACTGAGACCACATCCTCTACCATGTAATGTTCGCCCTTGAAGCTGAACCGCTCGTTCTCCCAGATTCCCCTGATAATCTGGATTGCTTCTGCCAGCTGCTCTATGCGAGTCACTGTATCAGGAAACTCAAACCCATAGGCCTTATACTCTAACTCCTTCCAGCCAGCACCAATCCCGAACTCCAGCCGCCCACCCGACAAGACATCAAGAGTCGCCGCCATCTTCGCCGTCAAGGCCGGATTCCTGTAGCTCTGGGAGAACACAAGACTGCCAACACGAATCTGCTTATTCACCATAACCAGCGCGGTCATAAGCAACCAAGGGTCCAACAGGACTCTTTCTGTGGACTCTGCATCAAGCATGAAATGATCCGAAAACCACACCGATGAGAACCCATAATCCACAGCAGCCTCCGCGATTTTTACTACATCGTCAAAACTGAATCCGAATTGTGGCTCAACTTGGACACCGAACTCCACAACAATCACCTCACCGAAATATGCCGCATTAGCCAATTAGCGTTTCCATTATCACAGCAAACCATAGGGAACTAGTCCATATCTATGATTACTGCTCAGCTAATACATTCTACGGTTTCTCTTCGACTTCTCCAACACTCAAGAGCTGCAGGGTACCACGCCTTTTCATCGCCTCCATGAAGCCTGGCTGGATACGATGGAAGAACCGCTGGTAAAGAAGCAGCGCAACAATAGGGAGATAAAGGAAAACGAATGGGTTGATGAAGGTGACTACGAAGAAGAACCAAACAGGCACCCACGGCCACAAACCACCGAGGGCACTCGGTAAAGTAGTGAAAGTAACCAACCCTGGAACGTTGACCACCATTCGGAAGTAATCTATCAGGACGAAAACCCCTGCAAAACCCTTTAGATAATCCAAGAATGTGCGTCCGCCAAGACGCAACTCTTGTGGACCAGCTGACGGATAAGTGTGGAAGACAACATTACTATCTTCGATTAGCCAGGTAGCTGGAAGAATGAAGGCAAGGAACGGGAAGATAAGCGGCATCAAAATGATGGCTTGGTTCATCTCGTTGAAAATGGATGCCAAGTTTGGATTCCCCGGTAGAAACACCGCTACCTGCGTGGGGAGAAATTGAGTGATGGTAAGTGCCAAACCAATCATCAACAACACATTGAAAAATGCCCTGCGCAGCATCGTAAATATCTGGCGAGGATGGGGAGTCACCGGCGAGAAGAAGTACACCTCCTTTCCAGGGTTGAAGACCTTGTTTAGCGGCAGTACAAACCACCTAGCCATCGCGCTGCTCAACAGAAGATACAAAACGACAGAAACAAGCGGGAACACGTACATAATTATCAACCAATCGGTTAAAGCGCCTCCCGGCAGTAAAGTCACTATATCTACAGGACCAGAATAAGCAGGAACAATGTAGTTAAGCCAAGCCCACGCAACATCAACAGCAATACAGGCAACGATGATCACGAGGGCAACAACAGTCTTGCGCTCCATAACCGCATACTCCACCTTCCACTCTCAAAAGGCTTCCCAGTCTTTCCCTGAACGGCCTAACGCCCTACTATTCCAGTAACAGACAGCACATCCCATGGAAGACTAGAACGTCTCATCCTTGAAGCGGATATCGAACCCCGCAACCTCCGCCAGGATAGGCTCATAAATCTCGGGCACGATGGGAATCTGAACACCAGTGAGGGTTATCTCGTCCTCAAGAATGAGGCGCGTACCAATTCCAACTGGGTAGGCGACGGTCCTACTCATCGAAGTATCACCATTGGGAATCCCGTAGTCAATCATGGTGCACCGCATCCGCTCCTTCCTACCGCCAGCGTACTCGATTTCGAACTTGTGCTGCAGAACAAGCATATCCCGCTCACCCGGCGCATACTGGAGCTTCTCCTCAAAGAGAGTACAAACCACATCTAGCGCAGTGCTCTTCGTTAAAGGAATCGGACGGTCGTCAAAAAGCCCCAACCACTCAAAGCGTTCCAGAACGTTGTGCGCCTCATCCCTCTTGAGGAACTTGGCTACAGCAGCTCTAGTGTCAACACCAGATTGTGCCTTCACTAGCTCACGTACGAAACTCTCATAGGTTTTACCTGTAAAGTTCTGCTCACTGAGGTCCAGCAACCCCAACCTGCCAAAATCGTATATTCCCGCACACCAACCTGGATAACGAAGCGTACCTCGGATCATCGTCTCCGTCCCCTCCACACCATAAATTTTCACATAAGGGGTACTATCTCTATTCGGGTAACCTTCGAAAGTACCAAGCCCAGGTATCTCTTCCTCATGACAGCTGTTAAAGAGCTCCTCAGAAGGAATCAACACATCCTTACCATCCTTTATGAAGCGAGCACTGTTAGTTCCTGCCAGCAACACACCGCGTGGACTCCAGGATAATTTGTAACCGAATGGGTTATTGTTGGCATCAGGTGCAGGTAATCCACCGCAAAAACTTGTGAATGACCGAATCGTTCCACCGTTGGCTTGAGCCTCGTGTATGATTTTCATAGCTGACATATGATCCAAACCAGGATCAACACCACACTCGTTTAACAGGATGATATTTGCTTTTTTAGCCTTGGCGTCCAGAGCCCGCATACCATCAGAAACATAGGAGGTGGTTGCCATGTGTTTTTTCTGGCGGATACACTCCTCTGCGATCTGAACATGGAAGGTGTAAGGTAGGAGAGAGGTTGCAAGGTCTGCTTGCTTTATCAATCCCGCCAGTTTTTCGGGATGCTTCTGTATGTCAAATGCTACAGCTGTCCCGTTCTTGTGACCAGCAATCATCTTCTCTGCTTTGCTAATCGTCCTACTGGCAACCGTTACATGGAAGCCCTTGCGTAAAAGATAATCAATGTACGGCCGGGCTACGAGACCGGCTCCGAAACAAACTACGTGCTTCATTGTTATTAGTCTCCGTTTTCTGAGTCCTATATTTTTCAGCTTGTTTTCTTGGGTGTAGACAGTTTTGACTATTATGCACGTTTAAATCACTCGATACTAATATAATACTACGCTAGCACAGCATACAATCAGACCATCATGGGATTGAAAAGTCGCTATCACTACTCGCCTCATCCTTGAAGGAGCGCGTTCCAATCAGACCACTAGTGGGATTGAAATGGGTACCAGCCGTTATTGCTTGTGAACTTGGCGTAAACGTTCCAATCAGACCATTATGGGATTGAAATTATAGTATGTCTACCTGCTTTGGGATGCCGGATTCGGTTCCAATCAGACCATTATGGGATTGAAATAAGTAGGTGTTGGGCTTGCCCAGCCAGGTCTCGATGGTTCCAATCAGACCATTATGGGATTGAAATATCCCACCCCAGTTCGTGAGAGCCTTCATCGAAAAAGTTCCAATCAGACCGTTTCGGGATTCGAGTGATTAGAGGTACTGTTCTAGGTATTTGTAGTCGGGTGTCAGTTCTCCCCTATAGACTATGACGGCTATTTTGGCCTCTGGTGGGAGGTCTAGCTCTGCGAAGGGCACCGAGTAGTCAGCCTTGACTATCGCGGGTACGAACCGCTCTAGCGATTCGGAGAAGGAGGTGGAGGCCTCACGCGGCAGCTCTGTTGGTAGGTTGTCTACCGCCATCACGACGACACCAGAGCCTTCAATGCCGAAGTGCATTTCTTCTGTCTGGGGATGGTACACAAAGCAGGGTTTGTATGGTTTTGTTGAGTCCAGTGTGAATTCGATTGCCCCTTCTATATCGCAGCTTATGTCTCCGACGACTCTCAGGCGTGGCTTGCCGCCTGTTTGATCCCAGTGCTCGCGGAGTTCTTCTTTTGTAATCATTTTCGGGTACTTGTCAGTCCAGTAAATGCAGTTCATCAAGACTGTGATATGGGGCACATATTTCATGAATTGCGATTTGTAGAGTTCCTTGCCGTGCTTGTAGTAGTGCTGTAATTCGAACATTGCCTTTGGGTCGCGGGGTCGTACGGTATCTTCTTCGCGGAACACTACTTTGTAGAGCTTGTGTGTGTTAAGTTCTAGCTGATTCAGCTCGCCAGGTTTGACTTCCTCGTGGGGTAGTAGGTCGAAGATGGCTTGTGCTCCTTTACTCGTATTTCCGTACCCAATAAATCCCGTTACAAGAGGAGCTAGTTCCTTCGCGAATCCCTCTGCTTTGATGCGTTTGCCTATCTTTCGAACAGCGTCCTCTAGCGCGCTCAAACCGTCATACTCGTAGGTGGGTTTCAACTTGAAGGGGTTTGGTTTGATGCCTTCGTATTCTAGGCGTTGACCTAGTGCTCGCAGGGTCTCGGACATGCCTGCGTAGCCCGCCCAGTTTCCAAAAAAGACTAGACGTTTTTCTGCCGAGTCTACGATGCGTTCATAATCGATTAGGGTTGCGCCCACACCCAATATCCTGCGTAGCATGTCCATGTTGTAGGATTGTCCCTTGATTACATGTGCAAAGAATAGGTATACCTTGTCTTTTTCGAATTCCGCGCTCGGTATCTCCTTTAGCCCGAAGATGATCTTTACGGGGCTTCCGCGGAGTTCACTGATTTGTGCGCCTACTTGTTTGTATTCTTCGTCTTTGTAGGCTCTTTGTGTTGAGTGTTCGACGACAAACTCGAAGCCGTGTTTCTCAGCGAACGCTTTCACATGTTCAGGTGGTATTGGTGTTCTTAGTTCGTAGGGTTTGTCTTCGCACCTGATTCCGACCTTTGTCATCTTTTTCGCCTCTTTGTGGTGGTGTTTCATCTGCTGTAGTTATTGAACAGCTGGTGTTGAAATAGAAAAGTCTAGTGGCTGCTCAATGAGGGTCTTGTTTGGGGTTCATTCGTAGAGTCCTTGGTGTTGGTCTAGTTAGTCGATGTGGGGTGGTATGGCGCGCCAGCTACCTTTGACCTTGTTGGAGGGCTGACCTCCTAGGTTCCTCCTAGACTGCTTCGGGAGTTGTTGTCTGAAACTACTCTATGCCGAAGCGGGTTGTGAGTTTGATCATGAGGAATATCACGAAGGCTATTATGATGAAGGTGATTAGTTCATTGAGGAAGTGGCCGATAAGGAATGGTCCAATCGAGAGAGCGCCAATGTAGAAAGGTCCAGCCTGCAAAGATGCAATGTCGAGCCATGGCGGGAGAAAGATGTTAACGATGGGCATTACGAGGTCAGCGACCAGGGCTGAGATGAGTTCGCCGAGGTACAAACCCATGATGAAGGCAACGGCGAGTCCCATGACCTTGTATTTTCCGATGAAGTCCTTGAATTCATTGATAACCCCCTCTGGGGGTGGTGGAGGGGGTCCAGGCACCATCGCTTCTTCGAGGGCCTTCAGTGAATCCTTAATCTGACGTAGTACCTCTAATTCTTCGTTTGTCATTTTGTTCCACCTTAAGGGTGATGACGGGTTACTCTTCTTCTTAATTAATAAATTTAGGGAATACACAATTCTAAAGACTATTTAGGCGGCTCTTCGGGGGCACACCTAGAAATATTAAGCACCTATGTGCCAAATGTGTTAGGGCGACTCGCCATGCTTAAAGATGTGCTAGACTATATTGATGAGAACGCTGACCACATAATCAGGGATATCAAACGCCTCTGTCAGATTCCCTCCCTTGCCGCTAAGGGAGAGGGGCTCTTTGAGGCTGCACAACTTGTCAGGACAATGCTTGTGCGGTCAGGTGTCGAAGCACGCCTTAACCCTACTAAAGGGGCTCCGGTCTTAACTGCTCAACGCGATGTCGGAGCAAAACGTACCCTGCTCTTCTATGATCACTATGATGTGCAGCCCGCTGAATCGCTCCATGAGTGGGAGTCCTCTCCCTTTGATTTGGAGGAGCGGGACGGACGGATTTATGGTCGGGGTGTGGCCGACAACAAGGGCGACATAGTGTCGCGGATTTGGGTGATGCGTGCATTCCAGAAGACTGGGACCCCTCTCCCAGTTAATGTGAAGTTTCTGATTGAAGGCGAAGAGGAGATTAGTAGTCCGCATCTCCCTGACTTTGTACAAACGCACACCGATTTCTTGAAGGCGGATGGCGGCATTTGGGAATTCGGTAGCGCGACTCCTGACGGCACCCAGGAGGCGTGGTTGGGGCTGAAGGGCATTCTCTACGTGCAACTGGAGGTGGATCTCCTCTCTCATGATGCCCATTCCAGTACCGCGTGTATTCTTCCCGCTGCTCCCTATCGGCTTGTGTGGGCTCTCAGCTCGCTCAAGGATCAACAAGAACAATTACAAATCAAGGGTTTCTATGATGATGTCAAGCCGCTCACTAAAGCAGAGAAGAAAGCCATGGACAAAGTTGATCTTCGTGAGGAACAAAAACTCGAATATTATGGGATAGAAGGTTTTGTCCGAGGACTGACGGGGGATGACCTGAAAGAAGCCTACTATAACGCACCCACGTGTAACATTTGCGGACTCGTCAGCGGCTTCCAAGGCGATGGCTCGATGACGGTGCTCCCTGCCAAGGCGGCTGCGAAGGTGGATTTCAGGCTAGTTGAGGAACAGAAACCGGAGGATATCTTAGAGAAACTACGGGCACATCTTGATTCCCACGGATTCACTGATGTCAAAATTGCCTGGCATGAGGGTTATCCTGCAGCAAAAACTTCTATAAAACATCCTTTTGTGAAAATCGTGAAGCAAGCGACGCAGCAGACCTTCGACCACGAACCCCTCATCCACCCCACCAGCCCTGGCTCTGGCCCCCTTTACCTCTTCAAGGACCACTGTCCGATGGTGTCGGTTGGGGTTGGTGACCACGACTCTCGTGCCCACGCCCCGAACGAGAGCGTCGCCCTTGATACATTCTTCAAGGCTACACGGCGCATCGCGGTCATCATGGAATTGATGGGCAAATGGTAGCGACCATTCCTGAACCGAGTTTGCTTTGAATCACAGAGGAATCCAACTAGTCTCGTACAACTAGTTCAAATGGTTTTAGAAAATGACCGAACAGCAGAGTAGAAGGAAAATAAAGATTAGGGATGCCTTGTGTAACCCAGAACAGTGCAACTATGAATGCATAGAGGTTTGCCCTGTAGGTAGACACACGAACGGTCAGATTCCAATCAAACTCGAGCAGGGAAGTGATAAACCGGTCATTGATGACTCCTTGTGTACTAGTTGTGGGAAATGTGCCACTAATTGTCCGTTGAGTGCCATCGTCATCAATCAAAAGGCTAGTGGACCGAAAACCCAGGGCGCTCCGCACCCAATTGATTTGAAACGGTGGAGGCAGAGTCCCTACATTGTTGACGAAGCTGTATTTCGGCGCTTTAGTGAGAAAGACACCATTTTTGCCCGAGTCCATAATGACCCCGACTTCAAAGATTACAAAGTTGGTATCCATTCACACCTTGATGTGATACTCCAAGCTAGGAGGCCAGGGTACTCAAGGATTGACCATGCATTGAGTTCTGCCTCCTGGGCTGTACACGACCACTTTCGAGGCGCCTTTTCGTGGAATAAGCTGCATTATACATCTGAGGCAAAGTTTGACGCAGAACTCGGTGAGCCTTCAGTGGATAAGATTGAAGTCGAGGGCCCTGAGAGAATAACCCACATCGTGAAACATGCAGCAAGAGCTTACGGAGCCGGGTTGGTTGGTGTCTGCAAACTCGACCGTAACTGGATCTATACACATGACCGAAGGGGCGACTCGATTAATGTCCCCAGCCACATCGATAACGCCATAGTAATTGCAGTCGAGATGGACTTGGAGGCTCTGCAGACCACTCCCGCATTCCCGGGGGCTTTTGCTACTGGCAACGGGTATTCAAGGATGGCCTTCATCCAGGCATGCCTAGCTGAGTTTATCCGGTCACTGGGTTATGACGCGATTCCAGCAGGAAATAACTTAGGTCTAAGTGTCCCCTTGGCAATCGATGCAGGTCTCGGACAGTATGGTCGACATGGGCTGCTGATAACACCTGAATTTGGGTCGAATGTACGACTCTGCAAAGTGTTCACCGATCTCCCCCTGGTACCTGATTCTCCCATCGATTTTGGTGCACTCGAGTTCTGCCGAACCTGTAAGCTTTGTGCCGAGGCATGTCCCTCCTTCTCAATCAGTTATGATGACAATCCCTCTTGGGTTGGACCAACAAAGTCCAATAACCCTGGGATTCTGAAGTGGTTCGTGAATGTTGAGTCTTGCTACAATTACTGGACTCTAAATGGCACCGACTGCAGCCGTTGCATCGTTTCATGCCCCTTCACAAAGAATCGGCACTGGTCCCACGGTGTGACGCGGTTCTTCATCAAGCATCTTCCTTGGCTCAACCGGCTTTGGATTAAACTCGATCGCCAGCTTGGATACGGGAAACAGCGAAACCCCACAACCTTCTGGAGCTCTGAAAAAAAGTTCATCCACACCAGAAAGGGGAGTCGATGATAAACCTTCGAGAAGTATTAGAAGAGATGCCACGGTTACAGAAAAGCTGTGACTGATTTAAATTCCAAGGGCATCAAGGAACTCTCTCGTCTCCTCGCCTTCATCAATCAAGATAATTTTCTGAACTCCAGCCCTATCAAAATCATAACGTCTGGCGATAAGCATTCCATGAAACTTTTCGCGTCCTGTAGAGGTGGTCCCTCTCCAGATGAAGATGTTATCGAAGGTGTCCAAGAGGTAGACATCGTCGGAGGTCAGGCTCTCCCTTTCTCTTGGCACCTCAATGAAAAGGTTTATTCCGCCGGTGATGTGTATCCGCCAGAGCTTGTACTCCCTCTTTTCTAGTACTACTTCTTTCAGAAAGCCTTCGGTGTCAAGGTCGGTCACGTCGATTTCGCCGTCGAAGAGTTCGAGGAATTCAGCAGGCTCTTCTCCTGGTGTTACGGTTACAAGGCGTGCAGCTCCTCTTCGAGCCTGATCTCGCCAAACCGATGTCACGGCACCGACGAAGCGCTCATCAGGTGTTGCTTTGGGGCCACACCAAAGATAAATGACTTTTTCAGTGTCGATTAAATAACAGTCACCCCTACCAAACTCGGAACCGAGGGCATCAGGTACTTTAACAAGTCGTCCCTTCTGCACGTGATATTTCGTGAACTCTGGCATAGGTTATCATCTCCTTACTCTTGCCCTATAATAATAACAACATGTAACTTATCTTTAAAACGTGTTTTATAACTTTCCTCCTTTTAAAGGCAAAAAGCCCTCGAATTCCTCATTGCCCTAGCACAAGTAAACTACCCCACGCTGAAGCGGTGAGGTTTATAGCTGGGCTCAGCGTCAGTCCCCCACCCGCCAGGGGCGGTGTTTCTGCGTCATCACACGCTACATCACGGGCTGGTTTACAGCAGCCCCGCCCGGTGATCCGCATATAGCGTCGGGCACCAGTTCACTGGGGTGGCACCTATTTAAACGGCAAAGTCTCAATTCCTCACGCGCCCTGAAGGATCGGGGCTTCCTTGAGACATCCCTGTGAAGCCTTGCCTCAACTCGTTTGGAACTGACTGCCTTTTTATCTACCCCCGATTATCTCCCGCGCTAAAGGATCAGGGCACCACGACGCCCACCCAAAGGGAAGCACACTTTGCCTGGGAGAAAGGTGTGGCTACAGATTTACAGCGGGGATATCGAGGATTGATAAAATACTTAGGCTTGCATTGCGGCTTTCCTCATAAAGCCAAGTGCGCTTGTTCCCGGGTACCCTTGTAGAGTCATCCTGCACACCTTCCTCAGTGGTGTAGTATATACAACATAAACAGTATGTTTTAAGGTTTTCGCAAATTATAGAAAAGTGGCACGAAGGCTTTTTGAGGTCTGCGGAACTGGTTGTTTTGCTGTGTGGTGAACAACAACGCGTGCTTTTGTAGTGATGCTGCGGACGAAGGTGCATGACCACTTTGAGTGGCCAGTAGAGCTAGCTGAATTTCGGCGACTAGTAGAGGCCATTGGGCTAGAGGTCGTGGATAATATAATACAGTCACGTACCCATAAGCACTCGGCGTTCCTTTTAGGGAGGGGGAGGGTGGAGGAACTGGCTCAGCAGGTCATCACAGAAGAGATAGAAATCGTAGCAATCTCTAATGTGCTTAAATCCATGCAGAAGTACAATCTTCAGAAGAAACTAGGCTGTGAAGTAATAGACCGGTACGAAGTCGTTTTACGGATTTTTGAAAGGGAAGCACGTGATAGGGTGTCAAAACTACAATTAGAGTTGGCAAAGCTTCAGAAAAGCTTCCCTTTCATTAAAGTAAATGTGGGGGAGCAACTGAAAAGAGAGAAGCCTAGTCGGGGAGAGTTTAGCAGAGGGGGAGGTGAATATGCCTATCATTCCAAGCTCCAGCAGGTGCGTAAGAGAATTTCTAAAGTGAAAGTTGAATTGGCTAGGCTGCGCCGGGAAAACAAGAGTCGCTTACGCGCGAGGCGTAAGTTGGGAATTCCAATGGTCTGCCTAGTGGGATGTTATAACGCAGGGAAAACAAGCTTGTTCAACGCCCTTACCGGTCAAGAGAAGGAGGTAAGTGAGCGTCCTTTTACGACTTTGGCTTCCAAAGTGTCGCAGTCCTCAAACCCAGGAGTTTTCTTTGTTGATACTATCGGCTTCGCCTTGGGATTGGACCCGGATCTTATCTCTGCGTTTCAATTGAACCTGGATGATATGCGGGCAGCCGATATTGTGGTTCTTGTTGTAGATGCGGCTGACGATATCATTCTCCTCCGCATGAAACTACGTAGTGTGCTGAGCATACTCGATGAGACAGGAATTGATCGCCAACGCCTCATAATAGTGTTAAATAAGGTGGATCTTGCGGGAGCTCGACTGGCAGAGCAAGTCATACCATTTATTGAAGATCATTATGATTTAGAATGGGTAGCTGTTTCAGCGGTTAGTGGGTATAATTTGTCTGTATTGGAAATGCTGATTCAGAAGCGATACGCGACGCTAAAGTAATCTAGGCGTATAGAATATCAGAGGGTAGGCGATGGTTTCTTAAAGAATAATGGATTACTGAAAATATCAAGCGCTTTAGAATTAACCCTTCTTCTTCAGGTGAATTATCTGTGGCTGCTGCCGGTCTCTACTGTCATTGGATTGACTCACTTGTAGAGGACCTCATCACTTACTGGGGCGCTGGTACAAGGAGGATTAACTGTAGTTGTGGTCTCTCTGTTTCAGGACTCCAGCATGTTGGTCGGCTTCGTGGCGAGGTTACTATTCCTAATACTGTTATGCACCTGCTCCGTGACCGGGAGATTGAGACCAAGCACACAATCGTTCGATATACTAGCGATGAATGGAAGGGCAAGCCAGCTCAGCTCGCCCAGTTCTCAGACCCGAGACAGGCAAAAGAGTACATAGGTCGTCGGTTAGTTGATGTACCTGATCCGAAAGGTGAACTAACCAACTGGACTGAGCGTTACTGGCAGGATTTCAGCGACCCTCTTGATTCCTTCAGCCGTGACACTGAAGTTCTAAGCACCCACGAAATCTACACCTGGCCTGAAATGCAAGCCCTTGTCCGCCACGCAATCGAGCACCGAGAACAAGTACGAAAGGTTGTCAATAAGTATAGAACCCGAAACCCCCACCCACCTAGCTGGATTCCAGTAAATGTTGTATGCGAACACTGCCAGCGAATCAGCACTACCACCGTTCTATCGATAGATATGGATGCATACACGGCAGACTACCACTGCGCTAGCTGTGACAAAGACGGTACTACTAGCCTTGTACAGGGTAAGCTTTCATGGCGGGTAGAATGGGCAGCTCTCTGGCGGACATTGAATGTGGGCTTTGAACCCTTCGGGAAGGATCATGCCACTCCAGGGGGCTCCCGTGACAGCGCAAAAGAAATAGCTGAAGAAATCTTCCAATTCAAGCCTCCCTATCCCTACGCTTATGAATGGGTTGGGCTTATCGAAGGCGGCGTAGACAAAGGTGATATGGGTAGCTCTGATTTTCATGGCTTTACACCTAAAGATTGGGAGAGTGTAG
>CBDVBC010000002.1:0-17649 GCA_965372125.1 Candidatus Hermodarchaeota archaeon
AACATGATACTTTACGTATGAGGTTACTGTCTTCTCTCCAGTCATCTTCGCTTCGCCAGTAAGCACAACCAATCCCTGTTTGTCTACACCGAATACAACGTCGCCAGGCTTCATCGTTGCATCTGCCTCTTCAACACCTGGTCCCATTAAATTCGCGCCACGAATTATTGCTTGGGCGGCCACATCATCAACGACGACGCGTCTACCAGAGATTAGTTGAGCTAACCTTCGGGCACCCTCCAACTTTGGGATGAACTCCCATGCTAGCTGTTCGAGTCTAAACCGGTGTAACCCGATTATTTGTCCATCAAGAATCACTTCCTCACAACGATCCAACTCTGGAATCGAGTTCAGAAGTACAATCTTGTCTGAGGGGATGAGCTTTCGTGCGACTTGCTCTCCAAACTGTGTTGAAATCGAAGAGAGGAGCGGTTTGAGGTCTCCTTCAAAGGCGGGGCGTGCGTCACCTGGCGGTGTGACCCGGACCCTCTTTGTCTCTGCTCCGCATCGTCCACACTGCTTGCCCTTAGCGATGGGTAGATTACACTCGTGGCACCAGGCGAGGAATAGTGGCCCAAGATACGGTTTCCTTTTCTTCTTTCTTTTCATTGTGGTGTGCATCGAATTATCGAATATGTAAATAAATGCGTGTTAGAGGTTAGCGCATTATAGAAGCCTGTATTTCCTTCCATGTCTCGGAGCGAAGTCGCTGGACATCCGCGATGCTAATCTCCTCTGCCTCCTTTACAGTCTTAGTAAGCTGTATTACATTGCCGACTGCAGCAATATTAGCAACATCAATCGGTAGCTCTACACCGAGTCCCTTGACTTGTAGTTCAATTTTCCCAGGAGGGATGGTGATTCGTAGGCTTCGAACAATGCCGATGCGTCGGGCGCTTCCGTCGATAACTTCCTTTCCGACGATGTTTCCTGGGATTTGTAATTCGTAAACCTCTGCAGTGGTTGTTGACGGGTACTTCTCCGGCAAATGAAAAACTCCTTTGAATGATGACATTCCACTAGTTGGATATAAATCCAGTCTGACAAATACTTCAGTAGTTATTAATTAATTCGCTGATAAGCATGACAGCCAAGGAACATGTTACACATCCCCTGATTAAACCGCGCGCTATAGAGAAACGATTGTATCAAGAGACCATCATAGGCACGGTGATCAAGTGGAATACCCTCGTTATTCTTCCAACTGGTTTAGGAAAAACTCTGATTGCGGTATTGGCTGCCGCTTATCGACTTAGAAAAATCCCTAATTCTAGATGTGTGTTTCTGGCTCCGACCAAGCCCTTAACTCTTCAACATCAAGCAACGTTTCAAAACACTATGAACATTCCCGACGACGATTTACAATTGGTGACCGGAGAAGTACCCCCCGCTCGCCGAAAGAAAATATGGGAAAAAGTAAAGATTGCCTTCATGACTCCTCAGGTTCTTCAGAACGACATCCTTGCAGGACGGTATACGTTAAAGGATGTTTCTTTGCTGGTGGTGGATGAGGCGCACCGGGCTGTTGGGGAGTATGCTTACGTCTTCATCGCAGAACAGTATTATAAGCAGGCAGCTTCGCCACTTCTCTTAGCCTTGACTGCTTCGCCTGGTTCTGAGATTGAAAAAATCCGTCAAGTTGTCAGTAATCTAGGAATCGAGAATATCGAACTCAGGACGCGGGAGAGCCTTGATGTGGCGCCATATGTTCCGCATGTCAAGTTTGAGTGGCGGGAAGTGAAGCTCCCAGAAAAGTTCCGCGAAGTTGGGCGTCGGCTGAAGCAAGCTATGAGGTCTCGACTTCAACCAATAAAGGAGGCAGGTTTCATAGAGACCCGTGATCTCACAAGGATTGGGGTTCGGGATATTCTCGGGCTACAAAGAGACCTTCAGCGACGGATTTCGGCTGAATCCCAACCCCCCAGTCACTTGTTCCAGCTCGTATCTCATTGTGCAGCACTAATACGGTTATTTCATTGTACGGAGTTGCTCGAAACTCAAGGCATCTCTGCACTGGCATCGTATTTGTCGAATGTCTTTAGTAAGGCTAAAGGTAGTGGTGGTTCAAAGGCTATTCGTGGGCTAGCTCTGGATTCAGATTTTCAGGAAGCTAGGCGCCTCACCGAGAAGTTGTTGGCAGAGAAGGTGGAACACCCGAAGATACCTATCCTGATGCATATAATTCGCCAACAATTCAAAGACACTCCAGAATCTAGAGTGATTGTTTTTTCGCGGTTTCGTGGAACAGCTCAACTTGTTGAAGCGGCACTCAAGGAATTACCTGGTGTACTCCCAATCCGGTTTGTCGGGCAGGCAAGTAAGACTGATGACCCAGGTCTGACCCAAAAGGAGCAAGCCAAGATTCTTCAGGCCTTCCGTGATGGTAGCTACAACGTTTTAGTGGCCACTAGCGTGGGCGAAGAGGGGCTGGATATCAAAGAATGCAACCTCGTGATCTTCTATGAAGCCGTGGCAAGTGCTGTGCGATTAATCCAGAGGCGCGGTCGCACAGGCCGAACTCGGCCAGGAAGAGTTGTAGTCTTGGTGGCCAAGGGGACCCGTGATCAAGGGTGCTATTGGTCCGCTATCCGTAAAGAGGCTCAAATGAAAGAATTACTGAAGGAGATGAGGAAGATGTCCCGTGATGCTGCGCGCGATAGGAAACAGGCGACGCTCAAAGACTTCATGACACCGTCATCACAAAAAGAGCAAGAGTCAGTATCAGCACAAAGTATCAGAATAGTCATTGATAGTCGAGAATTACGTTCGGGGATTGCTAAGTCGTTGAAGTCTCTAGGTGCTGAACTCCAGGTAGAAACTCTAGAAGTTGGAGACTATATTCTCTCAGACCGGGTTGGTGTAGAAACAAAGACTGCTAGCGATTTCGCACAGTCAATTGTAGACAAACGCCTATTTACACAGTTAGGAGCCTTGCGGGATACATTTACAATTCCTCTTCTGGTGATAAGTGGTGAAAGCCTATATGGTACAGGTGGGGTTAGTCATCAAGCAATACGTGGCGCACTCGCTAGCGCGATGATTGATTTTCGCGTTCCCACAGTTAACGTCGCGAGTGCAGAGGATGCTGCCAACCTCCTTTTCACCATCGCTCGCCGGGAGCAACAAGAACGGAAACACACCCTCAGTATAAGAGGAGGTAAACCCTCTCTGAGCACATCTGCCCTGCAAGAATACATAATAGCAAGCCTACCCGGTATCAACACGACCTTGGCTAAACGACTCCTAGCAAAATTTGGAAATGTAAGCGAAGTCATCCAAACTTCACTTGAACAATTAGAGGGGGTTCACGGAATCGGTAAAACAAAGGCTAAAGCAATAAGAAAAGCCCTTGACTCACCCTATGAACAAGATGATGAAACAGCCTCTTAGTTTACTCCTAGAGACTACGTATGATTTTCAGGGTTTCCACAAGATCCTTGGCAATGGCGGCGAAGGTCCGAATTTCCTCTAGATGTGGCTGTTCTCTCATTGTTTGACACATACTGTCAATACTTGCAAGTATCTTACCAGTTAATTTCACTAGTACATCCTTCACCGGTAGAGCCGGCACTTTATCTACTGATTCCAGGGTTACCCCTTCCTTCTCTTCCGTATATCTTACATGGCATTTTGCGCAGTATAAATTGCCCTCAGGCAATCTGAGCAGTGGCATGTTACATTTAGGGCATGCTTTGTCGAGAATTGCCGCACCTTTTCGGAGGAGGTCCCCCATCCTTCTGGTAACTTCTTCGTCAGGCATAATACTTCTAAGTAGGGGAAAAAAGCTTTTAAGTAATATTAATACTTCCACGCCTACCCAGCGTTGAGTATATCCGAGGGGGCAATAAAATGTCAGAATCAGGTAAAGAAGAAATATCAGAGGAAACAATAGCGAAAATAGAGCAGGTAACCAGGGTCCTATCGCAAATCGGGGAAGACAGTAGCGTACCCCGGAATATCCGTCGCGCAGCTAACGAAGCAATTGACGCGCTTCACAGTGATATCGGTTCTCCTGCGATTAGAGCCGCCAACGCTATCTCAAGATTGGGTGATGCAACACTAGATCCTAACTGTCCGAGCCACGCTAGGACGCGGATTTGGAACGCAGTCTCGATACTAGAGACTGTTCATGATTAGAGCCTCTTTAGGTATTTTCAGGTGCATCTTTATTGATTCACTATTAGCTGCAGCAACTCTTGTGCCAGCAATAGATTACTTGCTGCAATAAGAGAGTACGTAGCCTCGTTCGAGCACTCGCCTGTGAGCGGCTTCTCCTGTTGATCAATCAAGACAGCCCCTGCCTCCTTCAGAACCAATTGTGCTGCCGCCAAGTCGACGCCTCTAAAGGTGCCCCTCAAATCAACAAAAGCATCGAGTGCACCAGCTGCCACATAACACAATTCTAGCGTGTTACTTCCCAGATGCCGAGTAGATCCAATCCGCCTCGCAGCGCGCGGTTTACTGGCAACTAGTCGGGGTGGAAACTCGTCGTCAACGCCAATAAGGCATTTTTCTAGCGGTTTAATCTCCGCAGGGCGAATTCTCTCCTCATCGCGGTAAGCGCCTCTCCCTTGAATAGCGTGAAAGCATATACCAGAATGGACCTCTAACACTACCGCTACTTTAATCGCTTCGAGTTCAGGCTCGGTACCGAAGGCGGCAGAGATGCAAGCGAACGGGAGATTATGACTGAGGTTTGTGCTTCCGTCTATAGGGTCTAGAATGACATAGCCTTCTGGGCTCGTTCCTATCTGCTGGGTCCCCACCTCTTCGCTGATTAGGGTGAAGGACGCATTTTCTTCTAAAGAATCGATTATTGTTTGCTCTGCGACCTGATCGAAACGCTTTGTTTCATCCCCACCAGCTCCAATTCCGACGACATCCATACACTCTGGGTCGCTCCGGAGACACAAGAGAACCTGTTGCCTGGCAAGGGATGTAGCTTCACGCAGAAGATATTCCCATTTCTTCAACGGGTCAACTGAATTCGACACACCTGCCCGATGCCAGTTAGAGAAGAAAAACTTTATCTCTAACCACCATTTAGCCTAGTCCACCCTCAATCATTGCGGGAGTAGCCGAGCATGGTCAATCTTCTCGGATTCAAAAAGATGAGTTTGAAGGACCAAAGGCGCAGGGTTCAGATCCCTGTCGTGTAGGCGTTCCTGGGTTCAAAGGCTGTTCCATTAATCAGGTGGAATGGCTGAAACTCCCAGCCCCCGCACCATTTAATCACTAGAAATAACAGTAGAACCGGTCTTAGATTAAAGAATGGCGGGCCCCGCGGGATTTGAACCCGCGATCATCGGGTTTCTTTAAACAAAAGTTTGGTTCTCAAGGAACCTACTCTCATTTTTAAAAGCCCGACACTCTAACCTGGCTGAGCTAGGGGCCCATTAATACGAACTGAGTATGGGTTCAGAAAAATACTCTATAAAGTTTTTGAGTGATACAGTAGTAATGAAGTATAGCAAGGTCTCTCGGAGTTGTTAATTAGGTGCTAGTGCTGCGAGTAGCGGGTGAAGGATACATTTTCGTCGAGGAAAAGCGCCGCGAGCAGGTGTTGAAAGACGTTCAGGAGTCATGGGATTCCATCTTTAAAGAGGTTCGTTTGGGCTCGATCGATAAAGCTATGAGACTATACACGAGATTGTTCGAACGAGTTGACCGAGCAGGGCGTAAGGTGGAGAAATACATTTTTGGTGCTGACGTTGTTCTGCCACCCCGGGATCTCACTGCTGGTGAACTGCAGGACCTTCTAGGAAAAAGTGAACGGTAACCACAGTCGAGCAAAGTTTTTCATATCTAGTTGTCAGCCGCAATCAGAGTGAAGCGCTAACCACGGGCAAATCCTACTCATTATTTACGCTTAACTTTCAGCTGCTATGAGAGTAACGGTCTTGTCGACCTGAGGGAGCTGTCTAATCTTGCTGATGATAACGTGTTTTAGTTGTCGTATGTCTTTAACCTCGATTTTAACTACTACATCAAAATTATAGAGAACGAGGTACGCCTCTTTGACCTCTTCAATCGCCATCAGCGGCTCTAGTAGGGCGTCCTTATCAGCTGCTTTCTTTGCGATTATTAAAACATAAGCTGTCGGCATTAGATTCGCCCCATTTACCATTAATTCTAATAGGGCTTTCCGCAAAAAGGTTTGTATTGCTACAACTTTCAAAGAGCTGAGTGGATTATCAATGAAAATCTCTAACACAATTTCTTCCGAGGAGATGGTGGCTATTGAATGGAATGCAGTGTACCTTGGGGTTAGCCGCTTACTTTTAATGGAAAATGCTGGACGTGCGGTGGCAGTTGAAATCCTTAAACTGATAAAGCCAAAGTCTCGTGTAGCGATATTTTCTGGACTAGGTGGAAACGGAGGCGATGGATTTGTAGTAGCTCGTCATCTAGCTTCTCACTGTCAGGTTGATCTCGTTGCTCTTGGAGATCCCTCTACGATTAAACATACAGAGGCTGCTACAAATTGGCAAATTATAAGAAAAATGAAGCACTCCATCCATACCCATATTGTATGCGATACCACAGAATTGCCTGATATCAAAGCGTCTGTGGTTGTCGATGCACTACTTGGAACAGGTACAAAGGGAAATATTCGAGCTCCGATGCTTCAGGCACTCCATTTAATGAATCGGATGTCAGGCATTAAGGTTGCCGTGGACCTGCCTACTGGAATACATCCAGATACTGGGGAGCTAGCAACGGAGGCTGCTTTCCGTCCAGATGTTACAGTAACATTCCATCGCCCAAAGCTGGGCCTTGTCCGAGAGAAAGGAAATGTTGGGAAGCTTGTTGTCGCGGATATTGGAATTCCCCCCGAAGCCGAACTTTACATCGGGCCAGGAGATGTTCTCCGTCTATACAAACCCCGCCGCCCTTACACAAAGAAAGGCGACTTCGGTCGTCTACTTGTCATTGGAGGAAGTAACCGGTATGTCGGTGCACCAATTCTAGCATGCCTTGGAGCACTCAGGAGCGGAGTAGACATCGTCTACCTCGCCGCGCCTCCAAACGTCATTTCTGCGGCGACTAGCCAGTCACCAGATATCATCCCCATCCAATTCCCAGCCAATATCCTCACAGGAGCCGCTCTTTCAACAATCCGAGAGGCAATCACAACAGTAGATGCGCTCCTAATCGGTCCCGGTCTAGGTAATGACAGCGAATCACTGGACGCAGCAACCCAGATTCTTGCTCTCGCAGATCAACACGACAGACCGGTTGTCGTCGATGCAGACGCGCTCAAAGTTATCTCGGGAGTAGAGAAGCTTAGTTCAACCACTATTATCACACCGCATCCGGGCGAGTTCAACCAAATCACTGGGAGAACGATTACACAATCCGTGGAGAAAAGAGGAAAAGAGGCTAGTGCCCTAGCTGGGAAACTGGGCTGCGTGGTCTTGTTGAAAGGACCCGTTGATGTAATAGCCGAACCAGAAAAGACACGCTTCAATTGGACAGGTACTCCAGCAATGTCTGTAGGAGGTACTGGCGATGTATTGGCTGGGATTTGCTCTGGAATCCGCGCGCAAGGCGTCCAGTCTTTCCTTGCTGCATGTGCTGGTGCATTCATTAATGGTGCAGCAGGGCAATTCGCCTTCCAAGACAAAGGTGTTGGGCTTGTAGCCTCCGACTTGGTGGAATATATTCCAAGAGTAATTCAAGACCCGATGACCAGCCGCGCCTTATATCACTCGAAGATTTCAGTAGAAGATTAATCACATATTTTCTATTAACTCAGTGGGTCCGGCATAAATAATCGCTGACGAGCAATAACATCACTACTATCAGTCGCAGCAGCATACTCAGATAGCGGCTCTCTGTTTAACACTAGAAAGTGTGGTCCCCATTTGTAAAGCTCCAGCATCCTCTGCGCCGCATCAGGATATCCAAGGATGAACAAGGCACTCGCTGCTGCTTCTATTGAGCTTAGTTTCCCTACTCGACCATAGTTCACCGGATTCGCCGCCACAAGGTAGGGAAGGCAGCGTTGTTCACCCCGGAGTCGACCCTGAAAACGTTCTAGTGCCTCGCTCCAAGAACAATCCAGCACCAAGACACCCGCTTGCTCGGCTAGCTCGCGGTCTGCTGGCGACAACGCCTTTTCTGAAAACGGATTGAGAGCAATGGTACTCCTTCGAATCTGACGTGGGTTTCGTAACAACTGGGCTAGTCCATGACGAGCTAGCTTCAACGCGCTACACCGTTTAGGGTCGCACCCGGGAACCCTCAGAATCAAGACTCGCGGCACGCTCAACACCTGCACCGTAATCTGAAAGTGGTGGTGGATCAGTGAGGAGAGTAGTCCACCTTCTGTTAAGCCTACCGAGTTGCCTCGAACGGCTTAGCGGCATTCATCTATGCAACCTACCCGCCACCTCAGTGGGTTCCTCATCGGCAGCCTATTTGGTCTTGCTCCCACGGTGATGGTTCGTTTCAACGGTTCCACCACCGTCCTCAACAGGTTAACCAACGTGCCGTTACCGGAACGCCGCTCGGACCCCACAAAAGCAGGGCCCTCAACTGTATCACAGTCATCTCGGTGATGGGCGTGTCGTTTCTGTAACCAGAGCAGGGCTCTCACCCTACGGATTTCACCGTACCGCTACCCAAAGGGAGGGCAGAACTTCCTCAGACGCTACGCGCCCGGCAGCCGCCCTTCCTCTCTGAACCACAAACTAATTTGAGCAGCCTGAACTTTTTAAGGATTCCTTACTGCCTCCTAGAAATAGGAAATACTTCTTGTAACCAAGAGGTATAAGAAATTCTATCAATCTCAACGGGATAATGCCTTGACGACTACTGAAAAGAACAAAGCACGGGCGATAAAGATCGTCAGGTTGCTCAAAGCTGCTTATCCAAGTAGCCACTCGACACTAGAAGCACGCACCCCCGCAGAGATTTTGATAGCAACCATTCTTTCAGCACAGTCCACAGACGCTCAGGTAAACCGTGTAACCAAGGAACTATTTCTGAAATATAGCACGATAGAAAGCATCGCAACCACTGATATCCACCAGCTTGAGTCAATCATTCATTCAGTGGGTTACTATCGACAAAAGGCACGGTTCATCAAAGTAACCTGTCAGATGCTCATCAAAGAGTTTGGCGGAAAGGTACCACGCACTATGAACGAACTACTGAGTCTACTAGGTGTGGGGCGGAAAACCGCAAACATAGTTCTAACACGCGCTTTCGGCCTAGTGGAAGGGATCGCTATAGACACACATGTTTTCCGTATTAGCCGCCGCCTCGAACTATCCCTAGGTCATACCCCCGAGAAAGTAGAACAAGACCTCATGAAGATACTCCCCCGACAAAGCTGGGGAGTCATTAATCGGCTCTTCATCACATTTGGTCGGCAAGTTTGCCAGGCTCGCGGCCCTCGCTGTGAGGTCTGTCCGATTATCTTTCTCTGCCCTTCGGGATGTGATTTCTAGCAAGGCATTCGGCATCCTTTTAGGAGAAATTATAACTGACTTGATATGGAAGCCATTGTTAAGGCGAGGTCAAGATTATTGACTAGAGAAGAAACAAACGCATACCTATTCAAGGTCATAATTTGCGGTGATTATGCGGTTGGAAAAACATCACTGCTAAGACGCTTCACCACCGGGGATTTCTCCTTCGATTACAAAAGTACACTTGCTGTAAACCTTGTTAAAACAGAAGTAATCATCGAAGGATTCCACATCAACCTTTCAATTTGGGATACTGCCGGACAGGAGCGATTCCAAAAACTGCGGAAGGAGTATTACAAAAACGCTAAAGCTGTAATCTTCGTCTATGACTTAACGCGTCCGGAATCATATCATCACATCTACGAACGCTGGAAACCTGAAGTAGATAGTGTTATTCAAGGATACATTCCGCTGATCTTAGGTACAAAAGCCGATTTGGTCGAACAACGCGTAGTGACCACAGGATCTGGTGAGGAACTCGCTCGCCGTTTTGACACCACCTATTATGAAACTTCAGCCTTGACTGGGAATAACGTCGAAAAAGCCTTCCACGGCCTCGCTCAACTCCTCCTGACAAAGACGCTCACCAAACCTAAACAGGAATGACCCTGGAAAAACCGATTGTTCAAATAAACTTAACACCGAATACATAAATAAATGTAGAATGAAGAAGAATAACGTGGCTCTTCAGTAGAGTTGATTCGGTGGGTTAGACTCGTGGTCAGTGAGAAACAGACTAGCTACAGATTCAAAATCGCCATATGTGGCGACTACGCAGTAGGCAAATCCTCACTAGTAAGACGCTTCTCCACCGGGGTCTTCACCCATGATTACCTCACAACTTTGGCCGTTAACCTAGTAATAAAGGAGGTTAACCTTGATGGAGTCCACGTTACGCTAGCACTTTGGGACACGGGCGGTCAAGAAAGGTTCCAATACCTTAGACAGAAGTATTACCAAGGCGCAGACGGCGTAGTGTTTGCCTTTGACTTGACACGATTAGATTCCTTTCAACACATCGCAGAGCGCTGGGTTCCTGAAGTTAATGGAGCTATTGAAGGCTACAAACCTGTATTGTGGGGGACCAAAGCGGATCTTGTTGATCAGCGTGCAGTGGAAACCAGCTCAGGTGAAGAGCTCGCCAGCAGCTTTGGTGGAAGTTTCTACGAGACTTCATCACTTTCTGGACAGAATGTCGAAAAGGCTTTTCACGAATTAGCTCGTCTCATCTTGAAGAAATCAGTTTCAACATCTTAAACTCTACGCACCTGGCTTCTAATCTTAATTGTGTACAATGTACAATTTTAGTACGAGTGAGGGTGTAATCCATTTTGTCTGAGGTGTATTCGTAGTGCCCGCGGAGAAGTCTCGTCGACGAAAACGACGGCTAAATGCGCTGGATGGAAAAACCTGGACGCGCTATTCAATCAGCATCTGGGATTTAACTAAAACATTGGAAGAAAAGCGGCTCAGGCATCCTGCCATGTTTCCCGTCGCCTTGGTAAAACGCTTACTTGAAATCTACACTCGCCCGGGAGATGTGATTCTCGACCCTTTCATGGGCGCGGGCAGCACACTCGTAGCTGCCCAAGAACTCCAAAGAAAGGGCATTGGCTTTGAGATTTCTTCTGAATTCATATCACTCGCCAAGCATCGCCTCAAAACTGAATCTTCTGCACAAGAAGAATCACCCGACTCCATTATCTATTGTGAAGATGCTCGTCAGCTCGACCAATTTGTTGCACGAGACTCCGTAGATCTTGTTGTCACATCCCCCCCGTATTGGGATATACACCGGCAAAGACGCACCGCAGATGGGAAACCCCCTAGACCCTACGGTTCATCAGAACAGGATTTAGGGAACATCGCTGACTACTCACTCTTCCTTCAGGCTCTATCTCGGATTTTCAATCAACTGTTTGTCGTGCTCAAGCCTGGTCACAAGTGCATTCTAATTGTGATGGACATACGGAAAAAAGGACAGTTCTACCCCTTTCATATCGATTGTATCCAACGCATGACAAAGGTTGGCTTCACTCTCGAAGATATTATCATATGGGATCGGCGCCGAGACTATCACAACCTCCGCCCCCTAGGCTATCCATACGTTTTCCGCGTGAACAAAGTCCACGAATATCTCCTCATCTTCAAGAAGCCAGATTCCTAGTTCCTAAACCTTAAGTCACCGAAGCAACCAGCTAGACATCGAGATCACCACTATGACATCGGATATAACAGTAGGCGAAGCAGCGTGGGAAGGGGTCTTGACATGCACCTGCGGGCGCCCATATATACTGCTAAAGGTTGACGAGGCGCAAACCTCGAAACGACGCGAACTACAACCCCTCGCTGTCTATGTGCGATGTCGCATTCACCGAAAGGCAATCCGGATCTTGCTTCCATATAGCCAGCTAAGTGAGTGGATTGGTGCCGTCGCTGACCGTCTTTTCCGTTGCAACACATGCGGTGCCCCCGCCTTTCCCCAGAAAGTAGGAGTAAAGGGCCACTGGACTATCCTATTACTGGAATGCCCGACTCACGGAACAAAGGACAACAAACGCACTCTATGGACACCAATATACACAGCAGCTAGAGCAGTCCGGGAAATCGCAAAAACAGAGACAGCTTTGGAAGAGGAGCTTTTCGATGAGGAGGATCCCTTTCTTCCGCGGGTCTGCCCGCACTGTTATCGTGACAACGATGCTGACGCTCGATACTGTGCCTTCTGCGGACAAAGAGTGGACCTTTGAAAAACCTTTATTGAGAGCAGAAACATTGTTGCCACTCAACAAGCGAGTGGAAACGATACCATGAAAATCAACAATTCCAGCCTCGCCATCGGCCTCATCCTGGGTTTGATTATCGGTGCCTTCGTCGGATGGTATATCGCTCCACGTGGGAGCCCAATACTTTCTCGTATCACAACTTCAGGCTCAACTACAATCCATCCGTTATCCACGAAGTGGGCGGAGGAGTACACAGCTGAATACTCCTCGATTCAAATACAGGTAAGTGCTGGGGGGTCAGGTCTTGGCCAAACTCAGGCCGCAGAGGGAATTGTTGACATCGGGGCATCGAGCTCTTACCCAGAACCAGAATTTCTAGAAGCCAACCCCACAGTTCGGGTCATTCCTGTAGCAGCTGACGCGCTCGCAATCATTACGAATAACGTGGTGAACGGGTCAAGTGGTATGAAGCTTACACGAAACCAAGCTGTCTCCATTTTCAACGGAACCATCACAACTTGGGAAAACTTAGAGGCTGCTTGGGGCGTTACTATTGCGGCGACTGGCTCGATTGAAATTTATGTACGCGCAGACGCAAGCGGAACAACAGCCACCTTTGGTCAATGGCTCGAAAATGGAGTGGGTTGGACGCTTGGACACGGAGAAAGTATCAGCTGGCCAGGACAACCAAATATCCACGCAGTGGATGGCAACTCTGGCGTAAAAAGCGGAGTACAAAGCGACTCTAACGGAATAGGATATGTCGGATTAGCATACCAAGATAGTGTCACACCCGCAGCCATCTACAATGAGGGGAACGGAGAATGGGTGCTTCCTTCATCTGGGGCAGCGAAACTCGCAATCCCTGCCAATCTTACAGACCCAGGCCTGCCACTAATGGAATCTTCCACTCCAGGAGCGTACCCCATCGTACGCCTCCTATTCTACTTGGTGAACACAAACTTCGTCAAGGAGGCACCACTCACCTTCATCAGATGGTGTCTTACAACAGGTCAGAACCCAACGTGGATTCAGGACGTCGTGGGTTATCTCGATATCATGGATACAGGTGCCCAAACACTAGCTCTAACTATCGTTGACAGCATCACTCCCATTACTGGCTTGGTATCAATCTTCCAGCCAGTCGCAGCCTTACAATTATGGTTCGTAGGGAAACCAGTAGGACGATAAGCCATCATCCAATGAGAAAAAGGAGGCGTAACCGTGTCCAGTTCTTTGAAAAACCGCTTGTTTGGCGCCACAGCGCGCGACTGGATTGGCCGCCACCTTCTCCTAATCTCAGCGATAGTAGCCTCACTAGTAATCATAGGAATCTTCATCCTTCTTTGGCGCGAAGCAGCCCTAGCCCTGATAGTCGTAGGCCCCGGGTTACTTGGTCCGGTCTGGGACCCAAACGCGTCATTATTCGGAATCGGAGTATTCATCGCAGGCACGCTTTGGGTCGCTGGGCTTGCCATACTCCTCGCTGTACCCCTAGGGATAGTCACAGCACTATTTCTATCCGAGTACTGTCCTTCACGACTAAAATCACCCTTAAAGATCATATTCGAGCTAATGGCCGCCATCCCGTCAATCATCTTCGGGCTCTTTGGCCTCAAGACTCTCGTCCCGGCACTACGAGGGGTCCTCCGCCCAGTAATAACATTCTATTCAGGTTTTGGCGTACTAGCTGGCGCGATAATACTAGCTATAATGCTCTTACCGACCATCGTAGCTGTGTCGAGCAACACCATGGAGATGGTACCAAACTCGCTGCGTGAAGCATCATACGCTCTAGGAGCCAGCCGCACCGAGACCGCGAGAAAAGTCGTTTTTTCCTCAGCCCTACCTGGAATCGGGGCGGGAGTCGTCCTTGCCCTTGGTCGAGCTATTGGGGAGACGATGGCGGTCCTCATGGTAACAGGTAATTCACTGGTATTTCCTGCTAGTCCATTTGACCAGGCGTATGTTATGACTTCGATAATAGCGAACCAGCTAGGGTATGCTCTCTCAGACCCGCTGCACAGGTCTGTGCTCTTTGCGATCGCTATGGTGCTCCTACTGATATCGATTGCATTTACTGTTCTAATCAAGTTAGTTGTCCGCTGGGGAATGCGGAAACAGGGGATGACATGATGAGCAGAAGAAAAGGCTTCAGAAGGCTTCGACTCCCCAAGAGCCGACGAGAATTCTTCGACACCGCAGCTTACGCTCTATTCGCTCTTGTCGCTGTTATTGTCACCATCCCCTTCTTCGTTATCATACTTGACATAGTCATAAAGGGCGCTCCGGGGCTCTCACCCAGCCTTTTCCTAGAAAATATAAGCCAACTGGGATTGCAGGGCGGAATCAGGAATGCCATAGTTGGAACACTTGAACTAGTAGGAATTGCCAGCGCAGTCGCAATACCGCTGGGTGTCGGCGCAGCCGTCTACACTGCCGAGTTCGCGCGTCAAGGTCGTATGCAACAAGTAGTCGAATTAACAGCAGACATAATGGCAGGCGTTCCTTCAATCGTCTTTGGCGCCTTCGGTTATGTCTTCTTTGTTTGGATCCTCGGATTTGGCTACAGTCTAATCGCTGGTGCTCTAACACTTGCTCTAATGATGATGCCGACAATACTCAGAACTACACAAGAAAGCCTGCGTTATGTGCCGCAGGACCTTCGCGAAGCCTCCCTCGCACTAGGTGCAACACGATGGAGTACAACGTGGAGAGTTACACTTCGGGCCTGCTTTCCGGCAATTATGACCGGGATCCTCCTGAGTTTAGCAAGAGCCGCAGGGGAAACTGCCCCACTGATTTTTACCACGGGGTATAACGCTGGGTCGCCCTGGGGGATATTCGATGCAGTAGCCTCTCTCCCCTTCACCATCTACTCCTTTGCCACTCACCCCTCTCCAATTGTGAACCAGAAGGCCTACACAGCAAGCCTCGTGCTAATCTTGATCGTGCTCGTTGTCGACTTGGCTGCGAATTGGGCGTCTCGAAGGATTGGAATGAAAATACGCAAGGATTGAGAAATAAATGAGCGAACCAAAAATCGAAGTGAAACAGCTGGACGCTTGGTACGGCGACTTCCACGTCTTAAAGGGAATCAGCTTGGCAATACAGCCCAACACAATTACGGCAATTATGGGACCTAGTGGGTGCGGCAAAACTACATTCATTAGGACCATAAATCGACTCAGTGATCTAGTACCTGAATTCCATTTGAAAGGCACAATCCTGGTAGATGGTCAGGATATCTTCGACCCCGAGGTAGATGTTTATGAACTACGAAAGAATGTCGGCTACGTGTTCCAGAAACCAAACCCGTTTCCTATGTCGGTTTACGAGAATGTCGCTTATGGTCCGCGAACTCACGGTGTAAAGAGTGGGGAGGAGTTGGACGCAGTTGTCCGGCGTAGCCTTGAGCAGGCTGCATTGTGGGAGGAGGTGGGACACCGACTTGACAGCCCGGGGCTCAAGCTCTCGGGCGGTCAGCAGCAGCGTCTCTGTATTGCGAGGGCGCTAGCAGTGGAGCCTGGTGTCTTGCTCATGGACGAACCCGTTGCACATCTAGACCCTATCAGCGCACAGAAGATCGAGGAGCTTCTATTAACATTAAAGGAGATAGTCACAATTGTTATTGTCAGTCATAATGTCCAACAAGCTCTCCGCGTAAGTGATATGGTGGCATTTCTTTACTTAGGAGAGTTGGTGGAATTCGAAAAGACTGCGCGCATGGCAGTGGCTCCTAAAGATCCGCGCACGGAAGCCTTTCTAACAGGTAGGTTCGGGTAGCAAGTGAGGTGAAATGTATTGAGTGTTTACATGAGAGAGCGTCTAAACGAAATCAAGGGCTACATGCATAAAATGAGTCAGCTAGCTCTCGCCGCTATCAGTAAGGGAGTGGAGAGCTTTGTCGAATTAGATCAGAAACTGGCGGCCAAGGTCATAAAGGGAGACGTCAAGCAGGACGAGCTGGATGATGTGATTGAGAAGGCCTGTGTCCAAACGATTGCCCTCCATCAACCGGTGGCTACTGACATTCGGAAACTAATCGTTTACATCAAAGCGATTAATGATCTCCGTCGAATTGGCCGCTACGGCTACAATATCGCGATTCTCACTAAACGGATGAAGGGACTGAAGCACTTCAAACGCCTCATCAAGATACCCGAGATGAGCCGAATAACCATCGAAATGACGCAGAACGCCATCCTCGCCCTACTCGGTGAAGACGATAGCCATCTTGACGAGTTAGTGGAGGATGACGAAAAAGTAGATGCAATGATGGAAGAGCTGTTCCGCGAAGTCCTCACCTACACTATTGAGGACCCCCGCCGCGTCAGCGTTTCAATGCTCTACATCCTCGCTGCCCGGTACCTTGAACGCGCAGAAGATCACGCAGTTGCTATTGGTTGGCACACTCATTACCTGATTACGGGTCGTCGAACCCTCCGCACTAAGCACAAAAGGAAACGAGCTCGAAGAGGACGCTAAACTATCCCCTTGCCTGTGTGTTCACCAATGATTTGCTTCACTCTATCAAGCGGGAGCTCCGGGGCAAAATTGCCATCCCGCCCAGTCATGGACGTTGCCATACACAGAGCATTCAAAATGGCTTCTTCTGTTGCCTCTACCGCGGCACCGAAGAGCGGCGTCAACCGATGATCATACAGCTGCTCCTTGTGAAAAGAACGTTCCTTGGCTTTGTGTGTTTCCCGGGGCGTCGTGTTAAATGCGATGACAAAGTCGCCGCTGCCATGGCTCACCACGCTGCCGGTTCGCCCAACCCCCACCACAGCCCTTCTAGCTATTCGTCCTAGCTGGCGCGACGAGAGGGGAGCATCAGTTCCCAACACAACAACTATTGACCCATCCTCGGAGCGTGACCGCTCCAGGGTAGTCGTTTTCGATTCTTTGATGAGCCTTCCAATAGGCACTCCACCCATTATGAGGTCCCCGCGTCGTCCACAATTCGGGACAGCCAGACATCCTACCGTGTAGCTGCCCTGCTTTGTGGCGAGCCGACGCGACGCCGTTCCCACACCACTCTTGAAACCATACGCGGTCATACCCGTGCCCGCACCAACACACCCTTCTATTACGCTGGAACCTGCATCCTTGATAGCCGAATAAACATGCTCCACTCTGACATGGCGGCCCTGCGCATCATTGAGGAAGCCATCATGACACTCCAAAACGACGGGGCTGGGCGTAGGTGATGATATTGCCGCCTCCGGGTTCCGGTCGATGAGGAACTGGACAGCCGCGTCCCAGACCAACCCAACGTTCAGCGTACTGGTGATTAGAATCGGGGCTTCAAGCACACCAAGCTCCTCCAACTGGGCTAGTCCAGTTGCCTTACCGAAACCGTTTATGACATGGGCTGCTGCAGCAACCGGTGCCGCGTATAGGTTCCCTCCATGCGGAAGGACTGCAGTAACTCCTGTCCG
>CBDVBC010000003.1:0-16786 GCA_965372125.1 Candidatus Hermodarchaeota archaeon
CTTGATGACATATTCTCGACGGGAAATCCCTGGGGCAATCTCATCTTTCAGGGATCGTTCTTCTATGCGTTTAGTTAATTCCATCACTAGTCGAACATTGACATCAGCTTGGAGGAGTGCTCGTTGAAGATCTTGTACAAGTTCTTTGACTGATTTCTCATCAACTAGTGGAGAACGAAGCAACTTCTGCACAGCAGCGTGGAGCGCTGAACCTAATTTTCCAAGAACCATTGTTACTTCCTACTTTCAACAATACATTCCTGAATACAAAGTGCGAGGTATTAATGCTTTTCTTCTTTGCCTTTCAGCTTGGTTCTAATCAGTCTAGTATGGCGCCTATGAGAAGGGGAAAGAGTATAGTGGCGTCTCCGATTACGGTTTCAAAGGACGCTGTAGGTTTCACCTTACCCCATGAAATGCCTTCCTGAAGCTTCGCACCACTAAGGCTACCATCCTCGTCACGAGCAGTCGTAATCTGTATGGCACTATCGAGTCCACTGCGGAGAATATTCGCACCTAGCGTGAAATGCTTTGGCAATCCTCCTCCTAGAATCAACGCCCCAACTCGCTTAGCCTCGAATATGTTATCATGAAGTATCTTCATATCTTTCAAACCGTCAAGCCTCATTTTCTGTAGTTGACCGAATAGGGCTAGGTGAAGACCTAGCATCGAGTCTAAAATTCCTGGACAAAAAACTGGTACATCATGCAAATAGGCTTGTCTAATGAAGGACTGAGAGTCCTCCAATTGCTTGCCAAGTTCAGCTATAAGCCTAGATGGTGATAAACCTGATGCTCGCTGCTCTTCGGGAATATTACCAAGAAACTCCCTTGTAACCTCCTCAAGTTTCTCAAATGCTGCGGTTTCGACAAAGATATCGCCAGCTCTTCCAATGTTACTCTCAGCTAGTTCACGATCATCAGCATTCATGGACCCCCTCATATGGTGCCCTCCGATTGCCTCAATTAAATCATGGACCACATTCGCTCCACTGGTAATGATGATGTGTATCCGATTATTCCGTATTAGGTCTGTTATGATGGTACGTAATCCTCCCGGTACCATTGGTCCAGCCATTGATAAAATGACAAGATACTCTTTAGATTGAAACATTTTGCGAACGATTTTCACCGCTCGAGCTAGTCTCCCCGCTCCTAAAACACCAGCGTGGTCATATTGCGACACGAGCTCGCTGAGAGTCATTCGATGTTTCAATATCATCTGTTTGACAATTCGTTTTTGCATTGTGTAAATACCAAAAATCTATTAATGGATGACAGGGAGAAGATATCATTAGCTCTTGCGGCTTCGCACTATTTTACGGCGCCCCATCACAACCCAGTACTCAACTTGAGCGCCCTGCTCTATTTTTCCCTCAAAAGAGTCTTTTTCAGGTATTGGCATCTCGAAGTTTTCATAGGATTCCATATCCATTAGACCCAGCATTGGTGGTGTTGCGTCGGTGATGAAGTTTATCTGAGCGACTCGTTTGTCGATGATTGGCGATTGGATTTTCGCGTCACCCGGTAATGTGATGCTGCGTTTCACACCATCGAAAAAGCCTATAGCAACAATACGCACTTTTGCGTGTCCGTGCTTCCCTGACTTACTTTTCTCAGCACTAGCTACGCGGCACGGCTCTTCATCAATTAGGATGTAACGACCTACTTTTAGGCCACTTGCTTCAAGAATCTTAATGGACATTTTCAGCCACCTTTCCGGTTAAAATGATGGAACTCACTTAAACTTTTAGGCTGTTTGTTATAGCCAGGAATCTGTTATAAACTTGAAGCGAGATGTCTTTCTGATGAAGACGGTTGGAATAGTCACACGACCTAATTTTGCAGCTGGTGAAAAGGAAGCCGGCCGACTCTTAGTCTTCCTAGAAACTAAGGGGCTTTCAGTACTTCTGCCCGTTTTCCTAGCGGAAAAACTGAAACGCCCTGAACTAGGAGTTTCTCTAGCTAATCTGCAAATGGACTTCGTGGTAACACTTGGGGGTGATGGGACAACCCTCCATGCAGCTCGTTCTCTCCCCCCGGGTGTACCGATAGTTCCAGTGAACCTCCAATCTTTTGGGTTTCTCTCTGAATGTGAAATCGAAGACGCACAAACTCTTCTAGATCAAATACTTGCTGATGACTACGAAGTTCAAGAACTAATGCGTCTTGCGATACGGTTCCAAGATATTTTGCTCCCTGATGCAGCGAATGAAGTGTCGTTGTTCCCTCAGAAACAAGGACGGCCTCCAGTTTTTCAAATCCAAATTGAGGAAAGCTCCATGCTCAAGTTTCGTGGTGATGGCCTTGTTATCGCAACGCCTAGTGGCTCTACCGGTCATGCTCTCTCGTTAGGTGGACCAGTTATACATCCTCTTGTTGATGTTATCCTAATTGTCGCTGCTGCACCCTTACGAAACAGCATGCTTCCTCTAGTACTCCCTGATTCCACTACGCTCCGTGTGCGATTGAGGACAATATCTAATCTTGTGATAGATGGCGAGCTAGTACATCGGATTCCAGCAGAAGCTCCTGTAACTATCAAAAAATCTGAATCGCCTCTCCTAATCCTTCGTCGACATAGCAGCTTCTATCGCCGCTTACGAGGAAAACTTCTAAGGTGGCCATGATGGGGAATTCTGATCCGCTTATCTTCGTCATCGACACCTCGGCTCTTGTAGGACGGTTATGCTATGCAGCGACTGAAGTTCAGTTAGCTACTACACCATCTCTTTTGGAGGAAATGAAACGAAAAAGACTCGACAGTACCATTCAGATGCTACTAAATTCTGGGAAGCTTCGAATTATAGAGCCAACGCTCTCCTCGATTAATGCTGTAGTTGCGGCAGCAACTACCTTAGGAGACCTTCAATACCTGTCTGAACCCGATCAACAACTCCTTGCTCTGGCCCTCGATCTTACCAAGCAAGGTTACAATGCAGTAGTGCTAACTAATGACTATGCAATTCAGAATATTGCTTCTGCTTTATCAATCAAGTTTCGTCCCGCGGGGGAACGGGGTATTCGTGAGATAATAAAGTGGAAAACATACTGTCCAGGCTGCTCACGGCTTTTCCCGAAACGTACCAAGGGCGAGATGTGCCCACATTGTGGAACACCCTTAAAGCGTAAGGCTGTAAAAAAACGAGCAATTGTAGATTGAAGGGAGAATGATGTTGAATAACATTTAAGAACCGTGCATATCTGAGAGGAGCAAAACTAAGAACGAAGGCGAAAACTTTGAGTGAACATAAAACACCCTTCTGCGATTCCTGCGGTGGCCTCGTTAGTCCTCGCGAAAACTCTGTCCATTTCATATGTCCCGCTTGCGGCGGGATAACACTTTGGAGATGCGAAAAGTGCCGGGAATTTGCGAATCCCTATACTTGCGCAGGTTGCAATTTTAAAGGACCTTAATTGATAGTCCCGAAACGAGTCTTGGATATCACAAGGAGGTTATGTTTTTGGGCCAGGTTCTTGCTATTATGAAAATTATGCCAGAAGATGTCAAAATCCCATTGAAGGAATTGAAGCAGCGGATTGAGCTGTCTCTTCAAGGCCAAGTGGAAATCGAAGGGTTCGAGGAGATACCAATCTTTGGTCCATTATCTGCTCTTCGAATGCGCTTCATCGTTGGAGATGAAGCTGGTGGTACTGATTCAGTTGAGAAAATTGTGCAGGATGTACAAGGAGTAGGCGAGGTCATTATCGAAGCGGTCTCGCTCCTCTAGCTTCCTAAGTTACGCTCTTGAGAGAAAAACTTTTCAAGAGTTTTCCTTTACGCAATCTCATTTATACACTAGAATAGGGATTCACAACGCCGACGAAGTTAAAAGCCTTAATTTCTTCTTAACAGCTGGGATAAGATTTGGAAGATGAAATTCAACCCAAAGGTAAATCACTCACACTTCGAGTGAAGAAGGCTCACGAGCGGGATGCTGGGCGATTCATTGTCCGAATTGACACATCGACAATGGAATCCTTAGGAGTGCAAACTGGCGACATCCTTGGAATCAAAGGAAGGAAAGTAACAGCTGGTATTGTGTGGCCTGCTTATCCTCAAGATGAGGGGCAGAGCATCGTCCGGATGGATGGACGTATGCGCCGAAATGCAGGGGCTAGCCTTGAAGAGCACATATCGGCTTATCCAGTTCAGGAACATTCAGCAGCCTCCATAGTCCTTGCCCCTCTGGAAATGAGGTTCCCCGCTAAAGATTTCGATGAATTCGTGAAACAAAAACTCTTGAATTGTCCCGTGACCAAAGACGATACAGTCCATGTATCAATTTTAGGACGTCCAGTCAGATTCGTTGTACGTCGCCTCCGCCCCACCGGTATTGGTCTCGTTGTTCTAAACACTCAACTCACAATCCTAAGCGAACCGCCAAAGGAATTGGAGGCAGGTGGGATCCCCTACATAACTTACGAAGAAATCGGTGGTCTTGGTGATGAAATTCAACGAATAAGAGAAATGATAGAGCTCCCTCTGAAACATCCTGAACTCTTTGCTCGTCTCGGCATCTCTCCTCCTAAGGGTGTTCTTCTACACGGCCCGCCTGGTTGTGGTAAGACGTTGCTTGCGCAAGCAGTCGCAAACGAATCAGAAGTGCATTTCATCTCCATCAACGGTCCCGAAATAATGAGTAAGTTCTATGGTGAATCTGAGAAACGTCTTCGCCAGATTTTCGAAGAAGCGGAAAAGAATGCTCCGAGCATAATATTCATCGACGAAATTGACGCCATTGCTCCCAAACGTGAAGAGGTTTTAGGTGAAGTCGAAAGGCGAGTAGTGGCTCAGCTCCTCGCGGTAATGGACGGCCTGCAAAAACGCGGACAGGTAATTGTAATTGCAGCCTCCAATCGACCTAATGCCATTGACCCCGCGCTTCGTCGTCCTGGCCGTTTTGACCGGGAAATCGAAATCCGTATCCCTGATCGTGATGGTCGACATAAAATACTTCTCATTCACAGCCAAGGAATGCCTCTCGAGTCGGTGAATCTTGAGACAATGGCCAATGTCACACACGGTTATGTTGGGGCTGACCTTGCAGCCCTTTGTCGTGAAGCAGCAATGCTTGCCTTACGCCGTTATCTGCCTCGTATCAACCTAGAAGAAGATGAAATTCCACCAGAAGTACTTGCAGACCTCCGAGTGACCAACGACGATTTCGTACGCGCTCTAAGAGAGATTCAGCCTACAGCAATGCGAGAAGTCACTATTGAAGTTCCTAATGTTCGTTGGACCGATATTGGCGGTCTTGAGGAAATAAAGGAGAAAATTAAGCAATCCGTTGAATGGCCACTCAAGTATCCTGAATCATTCACACGTCTCGGTGTACAGCCACCACGAGGCGTTCTCCTCTTCGGACCTCCTGGCTGTGGGAAAACTCTCCTCGCTCGTGCAGTCGCAACTGAAAGCGAAGCGAATTTCATAAGTATCAAAGGCCCAGAGGTTTTGTCAAAATGGGTGGGCGAATCGGAGAAAGCTGTAAGGGAAGTCTTCAGGCGCGCTAGGCATGCAGCTCCTGCTATCATCTTCTTCGATGAAATTGATGCCATAGCACCAGCTCGGGGTAGTGGTGTGGGCGATTCGCATGTTACCGAGCGTGTTATTAGTCAAATCCTAACTGAAATCGATGGAATCCAATCTCTAAAGGATGTTGTCGTGTTAGCTGCTACTAATCGTCCTGACCTCCTCGATCCAGCATTACTCAGACCCGGCCGCTTCGATCGCCACATCCTTGTTCCTGCGCCCGACGCTGATGCCCGCCGAAAAATATTCGAAATTTATACAAAGGGCATGCCTCTAGCAAAGGATGTTAAACTCGATGAACTAGTTCAAGCCTCCGACCGTTTCGCGGGGAGCGATATTGAAGCATGTTGTAGGGAAGCCGCCCTTGCTGCGCTTGATGAGGATATGGCGGCGGAAACTGTCTATCGAAGACATTTTATGAAGGCGGTTAAGGAGTTAAATCCCACAATCACAGCGGAGATGGAGAAAGCCTATCTAGCCTGGGGCAAACGAGCTCGTCAAACGCGGCCTAGCACTACTCCGTTTGTTTAACTGAACCAGCAAACAAAGCAGAAAACATCATTAGTCTTCTGCGATGGTGAGGTATCGGCGACTAGTAACCCGTTCTATCTTCCGCTTTGATTTTGTGATTTGCTGAACATGGATAAGCCCTCTAATCTCTAATTCCATAAGGGTACGGTTCAGCTCGGTTGGAGTAGTATTTTCTCTTAGGGTCTTTAATAATCTGACTAATTCTTTGTCTATAAGTACACCTTGCCGCTTTTCGAGAAGGGCTAGAATGACATTTCGAAGTGGGATGGTTCTCCACGACATAAAAATCATCTCAAATGCTTGTCGTCCGTAGGGTTTGCTGAAATCGTTTCTCCTTTCTAGGAAAAAAGAATACGATGTCATCGCAGGAGATACGCTTTTAATCTTTCCTTCCTCGGCACCTTAACAATAGGTAGGTTTAAGTTTATTATTAGAAATTCTTGCTTGACTCGATCAAGTAGATGGTGAATGTGTCAGGAACTTCCTTTGTCAGAGAGGCTGCGGTCTTTGAAGAAATAGGCGCCCTAACGGGAGAGGATGTTGGTCGTCGTGTACGTATAATGGGATTTGTAGTGGATGTCCAAAATGGATTGATAGAACTTAATGATGACACTGGTCGCATTATAGTATCAGTAGAGACTCCTCCAAAGCTCGAAGCATTTATTCGCGTTTTTGGTACTGTTACCCTTTCAAGTGAGGGGAAGCCATTGGTTCGCGCGGATTTAGTACAAGATGTCTCTGGGCTTGATAAGCAATTATATAAACGAGCTATGCGATTATCCAAAACCTCATTACCTCGGAGGATTGACTAAATGTTTACCGCCAAGTTTGAAGATGCAAAAACATGGCAAGCTCTCATCAGTGCTATCTCCGCTCTTGTTGACGAAGCCAATTTTGAGATTTCACCCAAGGGACTTACTCTACGCGCCATGGATCCGTCGAGAATAGCGATGGTTGATTTCGAACTTCCCAAGGGCGCTTTTAGTGAGTATAAATGTGATGAGGAAAGTAAAATCGGAATAAACCTTGATGAGATAGAGAAGATTGTCAAGCGAGCTGGTTCAGGTAATAGTTTGGAGCTAAGTGTAGACCACGAATCAAACAAATTTATAATTACACTCTTAGGACGTACACGCCGCAGCTTCAGTGTAGCATTAATAGAGTTAAGCGGAGAACGCCCACCAACACTGACAGTCGAATTTGGTGTATCTATAAAAATCACTGCTGAGACACTTAAGGAAATCATTCAAGATGCTAGCATCATTAGCGATTTTGTCGCGTTAGATGCTACTGAAAATGCCTTGGTTATTTCTGCACGTGGAGACACTGGCAACCTTGAAGTGCGTCTCAGCAAAGAGGATGAGGCACTTCTTGAATACAAGGTCAAGCAACCTGCTAAGTCTCTGTATGCTCTGGAGTATCTGAGTGATATGATGAAGGCAGTGGCTGCATCTGACACGGTCCAAGTCGAATTTGGTGAGGGAACACCAATCAAGCTGGTTTTCACAGTAACCAACGGTCGTCATATTATCTACTATCTTGCACCGCGAGTTGAAGAAGAATTCTAGGCAGGACAAATGCACGAGGATACTAAAATCTACGAAGCAGCGAAATATCCGTGGTCGATTTCAGCACGGAGTCTATTGAAAGAGCTAGATATTTCTCTCAAAGAGATTGACGCAGATACACAAGCGCTTCAACAGGCTCGGAGGCGTCTTCTTCTAGCTCTTGAAACTAAAGAACCTGTGACTCTTGAACGTAAGACTAGTAGCGAGTTTGTGGAGTTTACTAGTTTCTTTATTGCGAAGGTAATGGTTGACGCAATTAAAAGTATGTTTTTCCGGCGGCGTTGGGCTACAGCAGAAGCTAAGCGGGCTGAGCGCTTTTTCTTTAAGGAGTCAGATCAGAAGCTTGCAACATTAGCTACGCACAACTTCAACTGGCAGCTAGACCCCAAACCCACGCGAATTGCTGGGCGTGAATTCTCTCATCGACTCCACTTTGCTAATTATCTTGCCGCTACAGCTGGGTTCCACGAAAGAGAATGGAAGCTAGTAAACAAACGCATGGTTAGTGGCTATGTCCTTCTCCGGAAGGGAGGTACTGCCCGAGTGCTTCGAGCAGCTGTTGAACAACTGCTAATCCGTGACGTTAAACGAGTTTCACCACCGTTCCCCCCTAATATTCAGCAATTATATGAAGAATTAGAAATAATTGTTCGCCGTCGTACGGAGCGTATGAAACAGGAAATAATGGGTGAAATAATGCCTGATGCCTTCCCGCCCTGCATTCAAGCGCTTCTTGCTGACATGACTGAAGGCAAACCGCTTTCCCACATCGCAAGATTTACAGTAACAGCTTTTCTTTTGAACGTCGGGATGGATGTCGACTCCATTCTAAACTTATTCGTAAAGGCTCCTGACTTCCGTGAAGACCTCGCGCGGTATCAGGTCGAACACATTGCTGGTAAGCGAGGGAGCACCGAATATACCCCGCCTGCTTGTGCATATTTGGTATCCACTCGCCTTTGTTTGAAGAAGGACAAATACTGTGAATTCATACGGCACCCTCTCGCCTATTATCGGAGGAGGAGAAAGTGGATAAAACCGAAGAGTTCCTAAAGAATCAGTTCGCGGCATATTACCAGCGGAAGCCTGAAAGCATTACTATGCCACGGGACTTTGAGCAACGTGAATTTGCCTTTTTCTGGTTCACTCGAAGGGGGGCTCTCCGTCATACCAGTTTCATAAAGAGGGAAGAGCTAATTCACTTCATAGGAAAGGAGGGGCCAGCTCATCTATTCTACTCTGCTGCAAAATACAGGAAGCCGGATGCGCCTCAGATGCCACTCAAAGAGTGGGAAGGCGCTAACCTAATCTTTGACATCGATGCTGACCATCTAATTCTTCCCTGTCAAAAACTTCACGACCGATGGTTTTGTCCAGAGTGTGATACTCGTGGTAAGGGTCGTAGACCTGATAATTGTCCGAAATGTAAGGCTCCAGCTTTACAGGAAAAGAAGTGGATGTGTAAGGAGTGCCTTGGTGTCGCAAAAAGTGAAGCGATAAAGATAGTTGAAGAATTCCTCTTGCCAGATTTCGGCGTAGTCCGTGATGACATTATGATAGTTTTCTCTGGCCATCGTGGATACCATGTTCACTGTTTTACTGATGAAGTCCAGACTCTAGGCTCAGCGGAGCGCCGCGAAATCGTTGATTATATTACTGGTACTGGACTAGATTTTCCGCATCATGGCCTTGTTGACCAATCATACGGAATACCAAAAGGACCTGATGCTCGAACACCTGGGTGGGAAAAAAGACTAGCCTATGGTATTCAAGCAATCTTCAGAACTCCATCAAAAATCGAGGAGATTTCCCAATTAAAGACCCATCAGAAAGAAAAATTGACTCGCGGGGCCTCCTCCATTTTAAGACGGTTAGAAGAGAGCCCGCCCCGTTATGTATTGCCTAAAGGAATCGGTAAGGTAGCATGGCGTGCGATTGCCCAGTTTGCTGTTGAGCAGATGGGTGCCGAGGTAGATGAACCGGTTACAACTGATATTCACCGCCTCATCCGTCTTCCCGGTTCACTGCACGGGAAAACTGGGTTCCTCGTCAAACAATTAGATATGAAATCACTCGAGAAATTTGACCCATTCAGCGACGCTCAAGTTTTCGAAGGCTCTACCAAAGTCTTCGTGAAAGAAGCGCCTGCTTTCAGGTTGGGAAACACTGAATACTCACCTATGAGAGATTGCAGGTGTGAGCTTCCTCTCTCTGCTGCTATATTGCTTTTAGGCAAGGGTGTGGCAACAATTAATGAATAAGGAGGCGCGAGCGGTATACGAATCGTTATTTGAATATTGGAAACAGGAACGGGCATCAGACAAACTACTCTCTCTTCGTGAGACCTTTATGCAAAATCTAAGAACATACATAGAACAACTAATAACCGAAACACGATCAGAGGATATGTCGGAACTTCACCGCCTACTGCTTGAAGCTGAGTTATCCAACCTGCGTTTTATTCTGAACAGCCTTTTACAACATCGCATAAAGAAGATTCTAGCCACGGTCCTCACATCAGAAACAATCGACCATAGTCTTCTAACAAGACAAGAACAACGATTCGTCGAACAAATAACAAGAAGTCTGCGCTCTGTTATGATGCTGGAGGAAGATTTATTCGCACCCATGGAGGCTGATTCGTCATCTAGCTTAACTCTCGTCCGATTCCTTGAGGATTACCCGCAAATCGCTGGAGTAGATTTAAAAACATATGGACCGTTTAGGGCTGATGACTTGGCGGTGCTCCCCCTTGAAAATGCTCGTGGGATAATACGAAGAAATGGGGCGGAGCCAGTCGTTATTGGAGCTGACCGAAGTGAAGGCGCCCAAGGAAGCTAAGACATATTGCGCACGGTGTAAGGTGCATACAGAGCACTCGCTCTCACTTTATAAGAAGGGTCGAGAGCGCCGTCTAGCTGCTGGAGTTCGGCGATATCACAGGAAAAAAGCAGGGTATGGATCGCAGCCCAAGCCCGTCCAGAAGCGGTTCGCAAAAGCCGGATCAAAGAAGTATGTGATTCGTTACAAATGTAAAATCTGTGGGCACGTAACTGTCCGGAAAGGAAATAGACTGAAGAAAATAGAGTTTGTCTAGTGATATGGTGAATGATATGGCTAGGAAAAGACTAATACCTGAACCAACTTCCCGTTTCTTAGTAGTGAAGTGCCCTGAATGTGGAAATGATACACAGATAGTGTTTGGTTGGGCAACACTTGTTGTTAATTGTGATGTCTGTGGGAAGCCCCTCTTAGAGCCGACTGGGGGAAAAGCCCGAATTCTCGGCGAAATCGTAACGGAATTAGAATGAACCATAACACGACCTGTTATGGGTTCACTTTTAGGTGTCGTGTAAATGTCTGAAGAACAAAACGGTCCTAGGGGTGGAGATTCACGTCTCCCCGACGTTAGCGAGCTCGTAATAGCAACAGTAACGCGTATAACATCGCATGGCGCCTATGCAAGCCTTGACGAACATGATGGTCGTGAAGCATTCATTCACATATCAGAGATTGCTTCCACCTGGGTACGAAACATTCGAAACTTCGTTAGAGAAAGCCAGAAAATCGTCGGGAAAGTTCTCCGTGTCGATACAAGGAGGGGACAAGTCGACCTCTCCCTTCGTCGTGTAACTAAAGAGCATTCCCGCATGAAGATTCAAGAGTGGAAGCGTGGCCAGCGTGGAAAGAGACTACTTGAATTGGCAGCAGAGCGACTAAAAACCACATACGAAGAAGCCTATGAAGCAGCTGGCAAACCTATGAAATCGAACTATAGTGATATGCTTGAAGCTCTAGAAGAAGCTAAAGAGAAGGGCGTAAAAGTTCTAAGAGAACTTGGTATACCTAAAAAATGGGCGGATATTCTCCACGAACTTGCAATAGTTCATGTAATCGTTAGGGAAGTCAGCCTCGAGGTCACGATTAAACTAACCTGTTCGAGCGCTGAGGGTGTTGAAGGTGTTAGGAAAGCCCTTCTGGCTGCTCAGGCAATCGTTGCACCTACAAAGGGTGAAGTCTTCGTAGATGGAGCACCCAGATATCGAATCCGGCTAAAAGCAAAAGGTGCCAAGGACGCGGAGAGTATTCTCGACCGTGCTATAGAGGAAAGTCTAAGAGTTATCGAGGAGTGCGGCGGAGAGGGTAGTGTCGTATCCCGCTCCTGAATTAATGAGGTGTTAGCATTTCCCCGACAACTTAAGAAGTGTTCTCGCTGTTCTCACTACACGATGAATTCTAGTACATGCCCTCTATGTGGTGGGCCAGTAGTTTTCGCTCATCCTCCCCGCTTCTCCATAGAGGATCGCTACGGGAAGTATCGCCGAGCAATGAAGAAGGCGCTACAGGCACAGCAAGAGAGTGACGACACTTCTTCGTAAATCATTAGGGATGATGGGTCGCAATAGATGTCGATTCCGTTCATCGGATTGTCCTGAACTGATGAAGGATTAGGCTGGCTTGGTGTGGGAGTGACTAGTACAGTCAAGTTGAGCGTTACGTTTTGCCCCAAATACTCAGGAACCAAGGCCATATAGAACAGCTCAACCTTCACATCATCTCCCGCAGTAAGTGTGTCCCCCACCTCATCAGCATCAAAATTGAATACAATCTGTTCACCAGTAAACAGCACGAGCCCTCGATCAGAGTCATCCGAGATAAACAAATCTTGTCCGTCTATACGACCGACCCGATCTATCTCACAGTATCCTTCACCAGTGTTCTCTAGCACCACATGGATTGTACCATTATCGTAAGCATAGCACTCTGATAGAATGGCTGTCACGTTATAGCTGGGGGCTGAGCGAACAAGCACCTGCGCCGTGGCATTCAAAGGTGGAAGAAACCCGTCTGTCTTTACCGTAACGCCAATAGTTGAACCAACTGGGAATTCTAGCTGAACACGAGCGCAAAGAATCACCGACTCACCAGCCTGAACCTCAAACTCCCCAGACGAAGTTGTCAACCCGTAGATACTGATCGGCTCGACCCGCCACTCCTCTTGCGTCTCATCGTAGTAGCGAACATCTACGCTTGAAATCGTGAAGGGATGGAGCCCAGGATTAGCCACCTCTAGGATAATAGAGGAGAGGGGATCAGTGGGTAAAGGTCCACCATGAACTGGGTAGGCGCTAGCTCCCCTAATCTCTATTTCGCTGTCCAGCCTAGTGTAGTCCGGCTTGTAAATCTTCATCAACTGACCCTCAGACTGATAAGCCATGGGAAATGCCTCAAAGATGGAAAGCGCAGGACCAGATGTTGGATCAACCTCAGGCCAAGTCTCGGGATCAACGCCAACAGCACTAGCGTTAACGAAGAGCATGTTGTATAGTAACGAGTTATAAAACGCATCATGGTAAGTACCCCTTGTGGGATCCCAGAAGTGGAACTCGTCTGGCACCTCATCACCAAAGACCTCATAGGAAATCCGCGCCATCCATTGCCATTTTCCTTCATCTCCACCCCAACCTTGCCGACCGTACCCAAAGTGGACGAACACATAGTCAATGTCAAAGCGGCGGCAAATACGCAAAGCCTCAATCGGATCATTTTCCATAAACATCCGACCAATCCAGCCAATCTGCGTCTTGTTCACAGTCGCGTTATCCACCACAGTCGAACGGTTACCCATAACCCGTGTCCAATAACCATAATCCCACCAACTGGCAAAGATAGCGTCTGGGGCTGTATGACTACGCATCCAGCCGAACGCCTCTAGGTAATCCCTGCTCTGAAATTCGACTTCACCCGTAACCGGATCCCGGACCCCCGGCGTCATCTCAGGACTACCCATATTATTGGCGCCATTGATAGCGAAAAGAACAGTACCCATCAGAAGTAGTAACACAAGAATATATGTAACCGTGGCAAAGCCACGCGAAATAGGAGGCGTAATACGCCGCCTACGACGAGTGAGAATAGGACGCTGCCAAAAAACGGTACGGAAAGGAGTCAAAACACTAACCAAGCCATAGGCTCCGACCAGCGCAGCCGCAGGAGCAAGAAGCAAGGCAAGACGAATCATAGACCCAGTAAAGTAGACACCAGTAAGAGTGAACAAAATAAGCAGCAAATCAACCTCACGCTCCCTCCGAAAAGCCGTGTAAAGCCCAAAGGGAATCAGAAGCATAAGAAAACCAAGATTATACCAGAAAGACGCCCAAGGAGAAGGAAGATGCTCCCCCACCGAAGCCAACAAAAACGCAGTCTGACGAATAAACGGATCAAGAACCGTCTGAAACTTCCCAGCAAGCCCCGAAAACAGATTCACCCCAGGAGCCCTAAGAACCTGCACGATCAACCCAGACTGGAACAGAAAACCCAACCCAACAACCACAAGCGCACACATACCACCAAAAACATAAGCCGCATAAGGCCGCAAACGAGCAGTCAACCCAAGCACAGAACCCGGAACCCCCCTCTCACTCAACCGAACCGACCCAGCAACCTCAATCAACACCATCAAACCAAAAACACCAATGGGTATCAACCCCATGGTAGACTGAATAAAACTCGGCCCAATCCGCGGAACACAAACCGCAATAAGCATACCACCAAAAATCGTACCAGAATAAGCAACAAGAAGACGCCGCGAATAACGACGCAACAAAATCAAGAGCAGCGAAAACAACGCCAACAACTCAAAAATATAGATATAACTACTCCAACTCGCCGCCAAATAACCCAACGACAAACCACCCATAACCGCCGACGCAACACTACCCTTCCTCAACGCCCGACAAAAGAAAAACAACGTCAAAATAATCGCAAAAATACCAATAGCCTCATTATCATAAAACCCAACAATCGTCCGCTGAGTATAAGACGGAACAATCGCCATGAAAAACGCAGCAAACAACCCAACCTCCTTATTCGCAACCTCCCGCCCCAAAAAAAACGCAGCAACAACACCCAACGTACCCATCAAAGCAGGAAACAAAACACACAACAACATCAAATCAATACGAACACCCACAAACCACAAAGCCAAATACAAAAACGCCGTCGTAAACGGAATACCCGGATAAGACGACAAAGCAATATCACGACCAAAAGGAACCCAAGAAGTCGTATCATACCAACTAAACCAAGCCCCAAAACCATACTCCAAAATAAACTCAGTCTCACGGAAGTTATACCACGGGTCAAATGCCCTTAAAATCGTCTCAAATCCCAAACCCGGTAGTATCCTAATCAGCAGTGCTATTGTGGCTACGGTGATTAGTGCGAGGGCGGCGACGATGTTGGCTTTGTTTATTTCTGCGTCGGGCCTTTGGATTCGTCGTCGGATGGGTTCGTAGATTTTTCGTAGTACGTCCATGACGGTCATGTGGCGTGTCTCCTTGTTGTGTGGCGTTGGCTTTTGCTGTTTGTGTCTTAAAAACGTTCTCATAGAGTAAAATTAGGAGAGGGGGTTGGTTATTCTAGTAGTCCTTGTTTTCTGAGTTGTTCTCTTAGTTGTCTTGTGTTTTTTCGTGTTTTTAGCCAGTCTTGGGATGCTTGTCTTTTTGGTCCGGTGCTTGGTGGTGCTAGTAGGGCCCATTTGTGTGCGTCTTCTTGTCCCGTGGTTTTGGCTAGCCAGATTACTGATACTCTTCCTGTTTCGTATAGGTAGATTGTTTGTGGTGTTGGTGTTATTTTGATTCCGAGGCTTTGGCAGAGCCGTATCTCGTCAACCATTAGGGGTGGTGGGTTTTGTAGTATTATCTGCTGTAGTTGTTGTGCGGTTTGGCGGGTTTGTGGGTTTTCTGCTAGTTGTTTTAGTGGGTTGTATCTTATTGAGTGGGCGGTTCTTGGTTTGTCGTCTCTTACGTTGATTGTGTAGGGTTTTCCGTGTTGTTGGATGAGTTCTTCTTGTTGTGGGGTTGTTTTGGGTGTGAATTCGTATTGTTCTGTTTTGGGTCCTGCGTTGAGGATTGTTCCTCGTTTCCATTGGAATCTGCCACTGGTTTTGTGGGTGTAGAATCCGCCGTCTTCGGGTGTTAGTTCTTCGAGGTATGCTCGCCGGGTTTTGGGTGTGCCGTGTCGTATTGTTGGTGGTAGGGTTGTTGGCTGTAGAATCTTGTCGCCTACTGGCATTCCCCATCTCGCGAGTAGTCGTCCGGTTACTACTGTCATTGTCAGACGTGTGCGACCGCCGGATATTTGCTCTATTTTTGTGTAGATGTCTCCTAGGTTGTTTTGGAAGAGGTTTTTGACGTATTGTATTCTTTCTGGGTTGTTGTCGCAGTAGGTGAGGTGCCGGGAGAGGTTGTGGATGTGTCCGTCGCTGGCTATTATGGCGTAGGCTCGTGCTCGGAATTCGTTGAGTTTTTCGCCTGTTGGGAATTGGGGTTTGTGTATGCCGCCGCGTCCGTCTCCGCTTGTGTCTCGGCCTATGCGTCTGATGTGGGGTTGGATGTCTGTGAGGGTTTGGTTGGTGGCGTCTAGTACGAATTTTAGTGTTGATCCTCTTAGGTAGGTGCGGTGGCGTGTGAGGTCGCCTAGCATGGTTGTGTGTCGGGCGAATTGGATTGGTGTTTCGCTTAGTTGGTTGATGATGCGGCTGAGTCCTATTTGGTTTGTGTTGAGGTTTTGTTGGGCTTGGTCTAGTAGTTGGTTTTTGGTTTGGGTGCTGTTGAGGTAGATGTATTCGTTTGCGTAGGTGTTTAGCCAGTTGTCGGGGTTTATGTTTTGGCGCCATATGTATAGGGTGTGGGTGTGTTTGTCAACAGCGACACGCAGAAAGTGGTGGGGTTGGTCTTGGGTTGTTAGTTGGTCGAGGTGTAATTCGATTTGTCCGCTGTGTTGTTGGATTTTTGTGGCGATTTGTTTTTGCCATTGGGGTCCGGTTTCATAGTATGGTCGGAGTTCTGCGTAGATTATTTGGGGCGGGTTTGTATGGCTTTGGTAGATTTCTTTGATGGCTTGGGCTAGGTTTTCTGGGGTTTGTTGTTCGGGTTTGTCGTGGAGTGGTTTTAGTGCGTGGTAGGTGGTGGTGGGGTTGGTTCTGTGTTTGTGGGTTTCGGGGTGGAGTTGTGCTTCGTGGGTGCGGCGGGCTTTTTCGTGGATTGTGAGGTTGTTGATTAGGTGGGGTTGTTGTCCTTTGGTGAACCAGTTGCGATAGGCTTCTCGGGCGATACCGAGGGTGCGCGCTTGTTTTTCTTGGGATCAGTCG
>CBDVBC010000004.1:0-16524 GCA_965372125.1 Candidatus Hermodarchaeota archaeon
AAAGACCAAGTCCAGTGGTGTAAGTGCCTTTATTGAGGAGAAGCTAATCCGCGAATCTGCACGAGTCGAAAGTCTCTATCTGCCTAAATCCAGTATTAAGCCTAGTGATAAAGTGCTCTTGGTTGATGATGTTATCCGCTCGGGGAAAACACAACTAAGCCTCGCAAAAATAGTGTCTAGCGGCGGTGCTAGTGTAGTGGGGGTATTCTCGATTCTCTCTCACAGAAAAGGTCGTGTAAATGTGGAGCAAACCCTAAAATGTCCAGTAAAATCTCTCATCGAATTACGCTAAGAGGTCAGAAATATGATTCACCCCACAGACTATAGATACAAAGTAGACGAATTAGAGGAATATCTCTCCCCTACCGCATTACTACGGTATATGCTCCGTGTAGAATGCGCCTATATTAACGCGTTATCTAAACAGGGTGTTTGCTCTTCTAAATTCTCAAAGGAATATGAGAAAGCAGCATCGAAAGTAACTTATGAGCGAGTCCAGCAATTGGAAGCTGAATTAAAACATGATATCAAAGCCATAGTCGAAGCACTAAAGGAACAAGTTTCTCCCGAAGCTAGGCCTTTCTGTCACCTTGGGCTAACATCGTATGACATTGTGATTAATGCTCATGCACTGATCCTGAAGGAGGTCACAGTGCGGCTCCTATTGCCTGCGCTAGCAGATACACAGGAGCATCTCATCCGAATAGCTTTGCAACACAAGTCAACAGTTCAAATGGGGCGAACCCATGGGCAGCACGCAGAGCCAACCACCTTCGGTTATTCTATGGCACACTATGTGGAGCGGCTAGGTATGGGAATGTATCGTATAAAGCTGGCTGCAGAGGCTTTTGGAGGTAAAATCGGTGGTGCTGTCGGAACTCGAGCTAGTCTTGGGCTATTAGCAAATGCGGAAAAAATAGAGGCGGAAACACTCAAGTTGTTAAATCTGCCACAGATTAATGCGCCGACTCAAATCACAAATCAGGAAGAGTTGGCTAATTATTTCAGTCAACTTCTTCTCAGCTTTGGCACCCTAGCAGATCTCGCCAATGACTTTCGTCAACTCCAACGCACTGAAATCGCAGAGGTCTCTGAGGGAACTACTGAAGGCCAGGTCGGCTCATCGACTATGCCTCAGAAATATAATCCAATTGGTTGGGAAAACATCATTTCACACTACAAGGCATCGCTTCCTCGTCTCATTACGAGTTATCTCAACTTAATATCAGAACATCAACGAGACCTAACGGACTCTGCTGCCAATCGGTACCTCCTAGCAGAGGTTCTCAACTCCTTTCTCTACTCTATTCTACGTGTTTCCTCTCTGCTTCAGAAATTAGAGGTGGATTCACAGCGTATGCGCGAAAACTTCCAAGCGAACGCAACCTTCGAACTCGCGGAGCCCGCATATATTCTCTTAGCTCGAAGCGGCGTTGCTAACGCCCATGAAGTTATCATGCAAATTGCTCGACAAGCTCATCAAGATGGGATGTTGCTTAAAGAAGCACTTCTTTCTAACGAAACATTTAGAAGGTGCTTCACGAGCCTTCCAATTGAACAAAAGCAGATATTTGAGGACTCTTCCAAGTATATTGGTCGAGCTGTACTGGCAACAGAAGCGGTTTGCCGTTATTGGAAGAATAAACTAAAAGATTTCAGAACAACATAAGAAGGACTGCTACTAATTCATTGGATGCTTCCTCTTGGATTCAAAAAAATAGGGCTGGTTGTTTTTGCCGGCAGTGATAATCGTTGGTACTCAGTGGGGCGATGAGGGAAAGGGCAAGATTGTTGACTACTGCTCAAAACAGGCAGATCTAGTAATCCGGTATCAAGGTGGCACTAATGCTGGACATACTATCGTAATAGGCGATAAGGTGTTTAAGCTCAGGCTTGTGCCTTCTGGGGTTTTCTATGGAAACAGGGTGCTAATTGGTTCTGGAGTTGTGATCGACCCAGAGATTCTGATAAGGGAAATCGATAGCCTCACCGAAAACGAGGTTGATGTGAATCTTGTTGTGAGTGGAAAAGCTCATGTTACTCTACCTTATCATCCAATTCTTGATGGCAGCTGGGATGAGGCTCGAGGAAAAGGAAAAATTGGTACTACCAAACGCGGCATCGGTCCCACTTACACTGATAAGATAGCTAGACGTGGAATTCGTGTGTACGACCTCGTCAATAAAACCTACGAAGAAAGAGTGCGATGGAATGTCGGGCTAGCCAATAAAATCCTTCAATATGTCCTAGAGGTTGATCATAAGCTGGATGTAAAGGAAATTCTCCAGCAGTGTTCTCGTTGGAGCGCCCGTCTTCGGAGCTATGTAGGTAATGTTAGTGAAATTATCAACGGGGCTTTAGAGGAAAAGCAGAACGTCTTATTCGAAGGAGCTCAGGCGACATTTCTAGACATTGATCATGGAACATACCCATATGTGACATCTTCTAACCCGATTGCTGGGGGGGCTTGTGTTGGCGCGGGCGTTGGGCCTACGAAAATTGACAAAGTATTAGGTATCTGTAAAGCCTACACAACTCGTGTCGGAAAAGGTCCTTTTCCAACTGAACTTGACGATGATATAGGTATCCATTTACGTGAAACAGGAAAAGAATTCGGGACAGTTACTGGGCGGCCCCGAAGATGCGGATGGCTGGACCTCAATATGATCCGCTATGCACGTATGATAAATGGCTTAACCTGTCTTGCGCTCACCAAGTTAGACATCCTCGATGGTTTAGAGCGTTTGAAGATTTGTGTAGGTTATCGTTGGCGCGGATCAGAAACCACTAGCCTGCCAATCCACGATATGGGCTCCTGTGAACCAATCTACGCCGAGCTTCAAGGTTGGAAAACCATTCTAGATGGTGACAAGCCCTGTTCAGAAGCGAAAGCATATATTGCCAAAATTGAAGAGGAAACGGGGCTCCCAGTCGATTATATCTCAACGGGTCCTAAACGAGTTGATACTATTTGCCTAAGAAGCGTGTGGTCATAGTCGGAGGTGGACCAGCAGGACTTTTCGCCGCCTACACATTGGCTAGCAAGGCCGAGGTCACTATCCTCGATTTTGGCCGAATGCCTGAAAAGCGGACATGCCCCTCCCAGCAAACCGCCTTCTGCACGAAATGCAATCCCTGCAATTTAACTAGTGGTTTTGGTGGTGCAGGACTCCTCTCTTCAGGTCTTCTGAACCTTTCGGATGAAATCGGCTTTCCTCAAGTTACATTGGATGCCATTGGACGCGATAACACGAGGCAACTCATAGAAGAAGCGGACCAAATCTTCTTGAAGCATGGAGCTCCGAAAGAATCTTTTGACCCAGATGATCGGTTCAGAGTGTGGGAGAGACGGGCAGCTGAGGCAGGGCTGAAATTTGTAACTGCAAAACAACGTCTAATTGGAACAGACAACGCCAAACCAATAATCCTCTCTATTATGGAGCATCTCCAGAAACACAAGGTGAAACTACAATCTAGTGTTAGAGTGAAATCCGTCAAACCTAACACTCTATCTACAAATAAGGGGCGATACGATTTTGATTTTTGCCTCCTTGCTCCTGGTCGCTCTGGTATGAAGTGGTTAGCTAATGTTATGGAGCAACTAAAAATTAAGACTCGTCATGCTCCTGTTGATGTCGGGTTACGAATCGAGGTGCCCGCTACTCTGATGGAGGGTCTCTGTTCTATTCAAAGGGATCCGAAGATATTAATCCATACTAGGAAGTATGACGATCTAGTTCGTACCTTCTGTGTAAATCATAATGGATACGTAGTGCGAGAGCAGTACGAAACGCACGCATGTGTGAATGGGCACTCCTTCTCTAATGCTCAATCAGGTAACACAAATTTCGCCTTTTTAGTACGGGTTCAGCTCACCAAACCAGTCGAGGACACAACGCGTTATGCTGAATCTATCGCGCAGCAGGTCACACTCCTAGGAGGCGGCAAGCCAATCATTCAAAGGTTAGCCGATCTTGAAAATCATCGGCGCTCAACCCATGAGAGAATAGCTAGCGCTAACATACAGCCAACACTAAAAGACGCAACTCCTGGTGACATATCTATGGCTTTCCCCAAGCGACTCATCGACAACATCCTTGAGGGACTTCAGACATTGAACAAGATGATTCCAGGAATATACTCTGGCACAACTCTTCTTTATGCTCCTGAGGTAAAATATAGTGCTATGACTGTTAAAACCAATCGATATTTTGAAACTCCTATTGAGGGATTATACGTTGCAGGAGACGGTGCTGGCCTCAGCCGCGGCATCATTCCCGCAGCAGTAACAGGCTTGTGGGTCGCTAAGCACATACACGAAAAACATCTATAGAAGTGAGAGAGCACGGCTTTCCTGTCTTGGACGGAAAACCTCATTTACTTGAGTATCTCTCCTCATCTTGTGAGTTCTAGCAACCCCCAGGCAAAACTAGGCGTAATATTATGTTGCAGTCTTTCAGTTTACGCGATACTAGTCTTCATCTTCTTACCCCTATTCACTATATTACACGCCTTCTTCGGCATAATCGTCCTCTTGCTACTTTTACTCATATTCCTATTACCTGCAAGCTATATTTATTGGCAGAACCATATTGATGTCCGCGTAATCGGTCCTGAACCGGCTGTCGCAGAACCCGGTGAGAAACTCACTCTTACAGTGGTCACTGGTCTTCCAAAAAATGCACCCTTGAAAGGGGTTCTTCTCGAAGTCTTCTTTGGTTCCAAGACAATTGCTGTGGAAAAACTAGAAATCAGTCCTTTTGAGTTAATCCTAGATATACCAAATTTACGTCCAGGATATCACAAAGTAACTGTACGGGCTCGTAAATTAGGGTATTTCGATGGAACTAGCGATTACGAATTACTAATCGCTCAAGGAGAAGTTGCGGACTAAGTCATAGCTGCTCAAGAAGACGGAGTACAGAAAGACTTTGGAAAACTGCTTCAACCGTTCGAATAGTTTCAGTGCCTTGATTAGGTACAGTATTAACTAGGAAATCTGTGAGAGCTTGCAACTGATGCCCCTCTCGCTGTAGGATTTCTCTTAATCCCTTGTCATGACTCCCAAAAAGAACGAGAACACGTTTTGCTCTCTGCCAAAGTGAATGCAATTTTTTCCATATCTCACTAATTGGTGGTGCCTTCCGAGATGTAGCCAAGACAAGGTCATAAACACTAGTTTTTTGGAGGAAATCACTAAGTGGCTTTTTGACGTCCACCACCCGGTAACCCCAATAAACCTCGGGGGCCGGTGGTGTAGCAGGTTGAGCTGTAAGCACGCCGCTAGTCTTTCTCGTGATCGAAACGGTGACTCTGCAAGGTATAGGTGAAGGCACTGGATTAAGAAAGGGAAGGGGTTGCTCTACACCGATATCTACAACTAGTTTACCATCTTTTTGGTAAGCGTAGCCTTCACGAATTTCGCCATCAGATAGTTTCTGCGCCCGTCTTTCTATCGGATGGTGTGGGGTACGAAGGGGAGGAAGTAGCCCAACACGCCTCAACTCTGGGAGTTTACCAAAAAGATGTTTCCTAAGATATTGAGGGGTATCGAGATACTCGAGAACCCGTGTGATGAGTCGGCGCTGGGGGGCTTGTTCCCGGCTAGAAAAGTCTGGGAAAACAAGGATTTCATCAACACGATTGATAGCAGCGGCTCGAGCAATACGTCCTATTTGTGTTGTTTTCTGAGCTAGGTTGGAATAAACATCAATGAAGGAGGCTGGAACAGCAATGGAGAGTTGCTTTGGAAGGGTTCTAGATGACATTTCTGAGGTTCAACTTCAACCTTTTACAGTACCCATAGGAATCTGGCGTGTGACTTTCAGAGAAATTCCCGCTCCGTGAACGGCATCAATCACCATGTGCACATCCTTGTAAGCCTTGGGTGCTTCTTCGGCGAGTAGCTTGGAGCTATGAGACATTATCACTTTACCTGATTGCTCAAGTGAACGTTGAATCTCCCTGCCATGAAATCGTCTGGTGGCCGCTCTCCTACCCATTGCGCGTCCAGCACCGTGGCACGTAGAGCCGTACGATTCTTTCATTGCTTGTTCGGTACCCACCAGTACGTAAGAGGCTGTTCCCATCGAACCACCAATCAACACTGGCTGTCCAACGGCTTGATAGTGAGAGGGGATAAGCGGGTTGCCAGGTCCAAAAGCACGAGTAGCACCTTTGCGGTGAATATAGAGCTTCCGTTTTGAACCGTTCAGTTCATGGGTTTCAAGTTTGCATATATTATGGCAAACATCATAAACTAAGTGAAGACCCTGCTTTTCCCAGTCTCGCCCAAAGACAGTCTCAAAGCCTTCCCGGATCCAGTGAGTCATAACCTGCCGGTTGCAGAATGCATAATTAACAGCTGACTTCATTGCTGAATAGTAAGCTTGGCCTTCTGGCGATGTGGTTGGAGCGCAGACGAGTTGTCTGTCAGGCAGCCAGATTTTATACTTCCGCGCAGCCACCTCCATGCTCTTCAGGTAATCAGTTGCGACTTGGTGACCGAAACCGCGAGAGCCACAATGTAGCATCACAACTACCTTTCCTTTTTCCAAACCAAAACGGGAAGCAGCCTCTTCACTAAACACCTCATCAACCACCTGGACCTCAAGATAGTGATTACCAGCACCGAGGGTTCCCAACTGAGGTTTTCCACGCGTTCGTGCCCGCTCTGAAAGCTTTGGCAAGCCGGTTGCAGCACCCTCCATATTGCCCCTTTCCTCACAGTGCTCTAAATCCGCCTCAACCCCGCGACCACTCTCGACTGCCCACTGAGCACCCAGCTGTAAAACACCATCCAACTCGGAATTGCTTAAGCGAATCTTACCTCTAGAGCCAACGCCAGCCGGTACTCGCCTGAACAATTCCTCCATGAGCTGACGAAGTTTGGGCTTAACCTCGCCCTGAGTTAGATTAGTGCGAATTAACCGGACGCCGCAGTTGATGTCAAAACCGGTCATCCCAGCTGATATCACACCCTCCTCAGCATCAAAAGCCCCGACAGCGCCCATTGGGAGTCCGTATCCCCAGTGGAAGTCCGGCATTGCTAAGACAGGTTCGACTACACCTGGAAGACAGGCGACGTTAGTTAGTTGTTCTACTGCGTTGTCTTCTGCTTGTTGGATGACTCGGCGAGACCCGATAATCATTGCGCCTACTCTCATCTTGGGGCGCGCGGTCTTGTCGAGCCAGAAATGGAACTCGTCTAACTGCTTGAGTTTCTCCTTCATTTTCTGTCACCATCGTGTTTGTTCCTTCAGACATCCACTACCACAGTAGCCACATACCTGTTATCAATTTTTTCCAAGCAGAATCGGTGAAAGGTGACTGCTTTGACGTGGGTTCGCCGCTCCTGAGGCTTTAGGCTTCCACTTGCCGACCCAATTAGGTGAAGGTTTCCTTCTTCATCACGCTCGATGGTTGTGACTTTGAAGTCTGCAAAGAACACATACTTGACCTCGAATTCGAATAGCAGGTTAGACAACCAATCATAAAGGAGCATCTCCTCGGAGGCTCCTGTTGCCTCTACCTCTATTTCTGCTTCGGTTTGTACTTCTTCTAAATCGAACATTATTCCAAACATCGCTTTTGCTGCATGCTCAAGTACTTGAGGCAAATCCTTCCCATAGGCTCGGAACATTTGATCCGAAGTGATATCATCAAAGTACTCAAACCGCAACACTCGACACCCGATCCCTGCTTAATGACTGCTATCTATCGATTAATTTGTAATTACATACTTTAAGATTGGTAATTTAGCACAACGAATCGTTGGGGAGGGTGGCGCCGGGAGAGGGATTCGAACCCCCGAGACTGCAAAGTCACGGGCTAGCAGGGGCAAAGGAGTAGCTTGTTACCTACGCCACTCAAGGCCCGCGCCGTACCACTGGGCTATCCCGGCTCTTGCTTTTAGAATTGTGCTAATTCCGATTAATAATCGATGTTTAAAGCAATATTGGTCTTGGAATGGAAGGAGCATATTTGAGCAATTACTACTCGCGCTAGCTCTTGAAACAGAGTACCACTCGATTTCTTGTCGAAAAGCTTAAATGATGTGGACAGCTTCGAGGCGGTTGCTCGGCGACAATATACCACCAAACGACTTGTCGCCGCAATAATCAATCACTCTAGGTAGTGGTGTCAATGGGTCATCGTAAGCAACACGCTCCGCGCCATGGAAGTCTATCATACCGCCCTCGCAAGCGTGCTTTCCGTTCCACTGGGCGGATTCGTACTTGGCCTAGTCAGTCAGGGGACCCGAAAATCATAGGCTTTGCCGGATACAAAGTGGGGATGACCCATGTAATTGTCACTGATAACAGGATGACAAGTCCCTGGTATGGTCGGGAGATTAGTCGTGCAGTGACAATCGTTGACACGCCGCCCATGCTAGTGGCAGCGATCCGTGGGTTTCGGCTAGTGGACCATGCACTTCAAGTAGCTGGTGAATGCTGGGCGGAAAAGCTGCCAAAGGATTTCGATCGCCTACTTCAATGGCCAGATAAGTATGACGCCAAGGCTGCGCTTGAAAAATTCACAAAGATGCAGGATAAGCTTGTTGAAATCAGGGTGATTCTGATGACACAGCCGCGCCAAGCCGGGGTTAGTCGAAAGAAACCCGAACTTATTGAATGTGCAGTAGCTGGTGGAACAATCCCTGAGCGGATTGAACATGCGAAGAAACATTTGGGTAAGGAAATCCGGGTTCGCGACTTCTTCCAACCTGGTCAGTACGTTGATGTGACAGCGATAACCAAGGGTAAGGGCTGGCAAGGCGTAGTAAAACGGTTCGGAGTCTCGATACTACCACACAAATCGCGTAAGAGGATCCGAGCAGTTGGAACTTTAGGTCCATGGACTCCTGGACGCATCATGTATACCTGCCCCAGGGGCGGGCAGATGGGCTATCATCAGCGAACAGAATATAATAAATATATAATGAAAATCGGCGAGAAAAGCGATGACATCACACCCTCTGGTGGCTTTACTCATTATGGTGTGCTTAGTTCAGACTTCCTTCTAGTTGACGGGTCAATTCCAGGTCCTGCTAAACGTCTAGTTCGTCTACGGGCCCCAATTCGCCCATCAGCAATCCCCGACAAAGCCCCTGATATTTTATACATCAGCACTAAACCTAAGAAGTAGATGAAGTGGAGGCAAGAGAAGTGGCTAGCGTGAAAGTTCTCTCGTTGGACGGCGAAAGTAAGGGAACCATAAAACTCCCATCAATATTTGATACGCCACTGAGGCGAGATATAATCCGGCGTGCAGTGTTAGCACAACAATCCGCAGGCTATCAGCGAAAGGGTGTAAATCCGCGAGCTGGTAAGCGAACCAGCGCTGAGTCTTGGGGAGTTGGGCACGGCAAATCACGAGTCCCTCGCCGAAAAGGTGGGGGATACCATTCCGCTCAACACGCAGCGTTTGCTCCATCGGTGGTTGGTGGGCGCCGCACTCATCCACCCGAATCAGCGAAGAACCCCTTAGAACGAATCAACAAAAAAGAGCGGCGCTTCGCTATACGCTCCGCCATCGCAGCTACAGCTCAGAAAGATATTGTTACCGCCCGAGGACACATCTTCACTGCTGAAGAGCTTCCTATCGTTGTCGTGGATAAATTACAAGAGCTCCAAACCACCGCTGAGGCGAAAGTTGTCCTTGAAGCTCTTGGTGTGTGGAAAGATATCCTCAGATCGAAAACAGGAGTCAAAATCCGAGGCGGTGTAGCTCGTAGGCGAGGTCGGAAGTACCGGCGACCAGTAGGGCCTCTTATAGTAATCTCTGAAGATCATGGCATCCGGAGGGCTGCTAGAAACCTTCCAGGAATAAGCGTCGAATATGTAACGAAGTTAAGCGCAGAGCTACTTGCTCCAGGTACGCACCCGGGCCGGTTAACGCTCTGGACGAAATCCGCCCTTAAACAACTTGGGACAGGTCTCTTTGGAAGTGAATGAAAATGGATCCATATCGTGTGATAATTAGGATGATGATCACGGAGAGAGCGTCGGAGATTGTTGAGCGTGAGAACCGGTTGACATTCCTAGTTCACCGAACCTCAACAAAGGGACAAATCCGACAAGCGATTGAAGAATTATATGAGGTCAAGGTAATCAAAGTAAACACGATGATTACGCCGCAGGGTCGGAAGAAAGCCTTAATTAAGCTGGCTCCTGAATACAACGCGGCAGACTTGGCTATTAAACTAGGCCTCTTTTAGTAAGGAATGATGAGAAATGGGTAAACGAATTTTGGTGCAACGCCGGGGCCGTGGAAGCCCTACTTTTAGGGCACTCACACATCGTAGACGAGGCGCAGTGAAGTATCCCCCACTGATTCTCATGGGACGCAAGGGATTTCTCGTCGCAAAGGTAGAAGATTTACTCCATGAACCTGGGCGGGGTTGCCCTATTGCCCTCCTTCGTTTAGAGAGTGGAGAAAAATATCTAGCCCTAGTACCTGAAGGCACAGCAGTTGGCCAACAAATCCGTATCGGTCCAAAGGCTGGTGCTCGAGCAGGTCACATACTTCCCATCAGCAGTATTCCCGAAGGCACTCCAGTCTTCAATATCGAAGGACAGCCAGGTGATGGCGGAAAATTCGTCCGGGCTGGGGGTACCTACGCTACAATCCTAACCAGAGCGGCTGGGAAGACCTTTGTCCGTCTTCCTTCAGGAAAAACCCGGGCGTTTAGCTCCACTTGCCGTGCAACTATTGGTGTTGTCTCTGGTGGTGGACGCTTGGAGAAACCTTTTGTCAAAGCCGGTAGCAAACACAAGATGAAGCGGGCGAAGGGTCATACCTACCCGAGGGTACGAGGCGTAGCAATGAACGCATGTAGTCACCCACACGGCGGTGGGGCTAAGCAGAAACCAGGTGGTCCCAGCTCGGTCGCGCGTACAGCGCCGCCGGGTCGTAAAGTTGGGCTGATAGCTCCTAGCCGGACGGGACGGAAGAAGCGCGATTAGACCAGTTAAAATTTACTCTAGTTGGCTGCACCTGCTGAATGATGTTTGAATTGGGTGTCAGTTACGTTTGTGTAGTGGGTTTTGACTTCAATCGCTTTTGGTGCATTCGCCAAGAGAGGGCTATTGTACGTGGGTGGGCTGCTCTCACTTCGTCTAAGCGACTTGTAGCTGTATGTTGAGGGCTTCGGCGTACCATAGCAGGATTAGCGTAAGATTGTTCCGAAATTTCACGGAGCGCTTCTATGAAGCGGTCCAACTCCTCCTTGCTGAAGGTTTCAGTTGGCTCGATCATAAGGGCTTCCTCGACAATTGCTGGAAAATAGAAAGTTGGTGCGTGAAGTCCACGATCTAGGAGAGCCTTCGCCACATCACGAGCACTAACACCTGTATCACGGAAGAGGGGTTTCGCGCTAATCACGACTTCGTGCATTCGCCAAGTATCTGGTGCAAAAGGTATGGAGTACCCTCTTATGCCCTCTAAGCATTTCATGATGTAGTTTGCGTTTAGGACAGCATGCTCTGCTACTGCTTTCAAGCCTCGCCTTCCCATTTGTAATATGTAGGCATAGGATTTCAGTAAAACAGGGACATTCCCCAGAAAGCCATGGACGCGCCCGATTGACTTTGGACGTTCCCCATCGAGGTAATACTTAGTTCCGTCAAAGGAAACAAGTGGGATAGGTAAGAAAGGTGATAACGCTTCCTTGACTCCTATTGGTCCAGCACCAGGCCCGCCCCCCCCGTGAGGTGTTGCAAAGGTCTTGTGGAGGTTCAGGTGTACAATATCAAATCCCATATCTCCAGGGCGAACATGTCCTAGAGTGGCATTCAGATTAGCGCCATCGTAATAGAGGAGTCCTCCTACGTCATGTATGATTTTAGCGATGGATTCGATTTTCTGTTCGAAGAGACCAAGAGTATTGGGGTTAGTTAACATCAATCCAGCGGTTCGTTCTGACACAGCGGAACGAAGTGCTTGCAAATCCACCTGCCCGTCTTTGTTTGAGGGTACAACAACAACTTCAAAACCTGCCATTGCTGCACTAGCTGGATTAGTTCCGTGAGCTGAGTCTGGAACAATGATTTCTCGTCTCGTTGCCAATTCATCATGTTCCGCATGATATGCTCTAATAATAAGGGCTCCTGCAAATTCACCGTGAGCACCCGCGGCTGGTTGAAGAGAGATTTGATTCATTCCAGTAATTTCTGCAAGCCATTTTTGTAACTCGTAGAGAATCTGTAGAATACCCTGAACACTAGAAATGTCTTGACGCGGGTGCAGCCAGGAGAAATAGGGGTGCTGTACAACTCTCTCGTTAATTGGCGGGTTGTATTTCATTGTGCAGCTGCCTAGCGGATAAAGCCCAAGATCCACACAGTAATTCATCTGTGAAAGGCGTACAAAGTGCTGCAAGACCTCGGGCTCCGAAAGCTCCGGGAGTTCCGGCGGCGTTTGCCGTCTCAGACTCTGAGGTATAGACTCTATCGGTTTAGGTAAAGCTGTCTGCAACTCCTTCTCGACCGCTGGCAAAGAGTATGCAATTGCCCCTGGTGTCGACCGTTCGAAGACTAGTGGCTCTTTCCAACGCGCTTGGCGGAACTCGCTCATTAGTTATTCCACCTCCAGGGCCCGCCGCATTGATGCGCCAAACCTGTCGATGTCCTCCTTTGTATGGAGTTCAGTAACACAAACTAGTGCGGATTGCCCTAACTTGGGGAACTCTTGATTCAAAGAAATTCCACCGAGTACCTTCTCTTGGTTAATCTTTTCCAATACTGTTTGAACAGAAAATCGCTTTTCTTCCGGTTCTTCGAGTGAAAACACAAACTCCTTGAAGTGCGGAGCCTTGAACCGTGGTGCTAAGATTCCCTCAATGCTGGATAACTGCTGTTCCGTGTAGTGCCGCAACTGCATTATCTGTTCTCCTAGTCGCCGAAGTCCTGTTGGCCCCATGATGCAAAGGTAGACTGCCGCCGCTACAGCGCACAAGGCCTGATTGGAGCAAATGTTCGATGTCGCGCGCTCCCGGCGTATATGTTGTTCTCGGGCCTGCAGCGTCATCACAAAACCTCTTTTCTCTCCCTCCTTTGTAGCTGTCAATCCAATTAGCCGTCCTGGTATTTGGCGCAATATTTTACGATCATCTTTACAGGCAAATAATCCTAGCAAGGAACCGCCAAAGCTAACCCCATTACCTAATGGCTGCCCCTCCCCAATTACAATATCAGCATCATAATCACCTGGTGGACGAATAATCCCCAGCGAAACGGGATCTACGCCTACAACTAATAATGCACCCGCATCATGCACAATTTCGGCTATTGCATCGACATCCGGCTCCAAGTATCCCAGATAGGCAGGGTTCTCAATGTAAACGCCAGCAATCTTACTACTCATCATTTTCTTTAATTGCTCTAAATCAGTTTTCCCCTCGATTGGGTTACTAGGAACCCTCTTTATCTCGACATTTGCCGGCGCTGTGTAGGTGGCTAGGACCGCCCGTCGGTTAGGTGCCATGAATTCCGGAATGAGAAAAGTAGGACGCTTGGTCAGGCGGCTTGTCATTAGTGCCGCCTCTCCTAGTCCGCTTGCCCAATCGTACATCGACGCATTCACTACTGGAAGGTGTACAAGCTCCGCGATTAGGCTCTGGTACTCGAAGAGTGCTTGTAGCATTCCTTGGCTTATCTCCGCTTGATACGGTGTGTACGCTCCGTAGAATTCGGTGCGGCTCGTGACCGAATGTACCACTTCTGGAACCATATGTGGCCAGACCCCACCCCCTAGGAAATTGGCAAAAGAAGCTGGGTCTGAATTCTTTTTTAACAGCGCCTCAATATGACGGCGAACCTCCGTTTCAGACAGGCCTTCAGGGATTTTCATTTTTCCTCTGAACCTGAATTTCGAAGGGATATCTTTGAACAGCTCTTCGATACTAGCTAAGCCAAGCTTGGCGAGCATCTTTGCTTGCTGCTCACCTGAATTGGGAAGGAATGGGTGGCGGAAGGCAGACATAAACTCAACCTCATCCTCTCTCGCCGGTTTCTGCCAAGAAATAGCTTTCTCTGTCTCTACAAACTATGGTTACTCTCTGGTGAGTAGTTACTATTTATATATAACAATCTGGCAAGACGCTTTCAAATGGAGGTAACTCGATGACAAAATCAGCCACTGGCTATTACTTCACATCAAAGAAGCTAGCCTATATGGTAATCATGGCTGCCTTAGGCACTGCTCTAGCAATATTGTCTATCGAGTTACCCCTAGCGCCTAATCAGATAACGCTTGACCTCAGCCACATAGGGACTTTCCTCGCAGCAATCCCTGGAGGAGCAATATTCGGAATAATTACAGGAGCACTTGTCGGCATCTACCCCGGATTCGCCTACGGTTTCTCTCACGGGTCCATGGGAGTAATTGGTCTTATCAGCCTCCCCATTGGAAAGGCAATGACCGGCGGCTTTTGTGGAATTATCCAACGATTTGTAAAACGCCCTCTGGTATCTGTCACCATAGCATATGTCCCAGAATGCCTCTATACCATTTGGCTCTTCATTTACATTATACCACCCTTGACAGGATGGCCAGTTGAAATGGCATTCTTAACGGTTCTCGGGATTTCTGTGAAAGCCTGGATTGAAATACTATTCATGGCATTCTTGATGGAATCCATCTTCCTGTCCCGAGGAATCGTGCAGCTTCTCCGGAATATCTTTCCTGAGTGGGATTACATTCCTCTTAGTGAATTGTAGTCACAGAATCAGTCAACCGAGTGATGTGCAAGCTTACCTCCTTGTGTTCCTTGCGGTATGACTACTCCTGTTAAGCAGAAAGCCTTTTATGGAAGCGCAAGGGTTGCGTTGCCAATTCAACCTAATTGAGGAACCATAACATGGCACAGTTACAAGGAGTCCCAGTGCTTATACTAAAAGAGGGCACGGAACGATCTCGAGGTCGTGATGCCCGGCACAACAATATCATGGCCGTCCGGGCGCTGGCTGATGCAATTCGGTCAAGCCTAGGACCTCGTGGTCAAGATAAGATGCTAGTTGATTCTCTCGGAGACGTCACGATTACGAACGATGGAGCTACCATTTTAGACGAAATCGAGGTGCAGCATCCAGCAGCAAAAATGCTAGTACAGGTTGCTAAAGCACAAGACGCAGAAGTTGGTGACGGGACCACCACCGCAGTTATTCTCTGCGGCGAGCTTCTAAAACAGGCACAAACGATGCTTACTCTGAATATCCACTCTAGTGTAATCATTTCGGGTTACCGGAAGGCGGTAGAGAAAGCCGATGAAGTTCTTGAAAGTATGAGTGTACCCTGCTCTATGGATGATCGGGAGAAACTCTTACAAGTTGTGAATACCTCAATGGCGAGCAAGTTAGTCTCCTCCGAGGTGGACACTTTTGGTCCTATTGCTGTTGACGCAGTACTACAAATAGCTGAAAAGACAGGGAAAAGCATCGTCGCAGACATCGATCACATCAAGGTGGAGAAGAAGGAAGGGGGCTCTCTTGACGAGACCCAACTCATCCGGGGCTTGATTATAGACAAGGAAGTCGTTCATTCCGAGATGCCAACACTAGTTAAGGGTGCTAAGATCGCCCTTCTCAACGCTTCGTTGGAAGTCGAGAAAACAGAGATGGATGCAGAAATCCGAATCACTCATCCTGAACAAATGAAAGCCTTCCTCGACGAGGAAGCAAGGATGCTCAAGAACATCGCGGACAAGATCAAGGAAGCAGGTGCGAACGTGGTCTTCTGCCAGAAAGGAATTGATGACAAGGTCCAACATTACCTCGCAAAGGCAGGAGTTCTCGCTGTCCGTCGTATCAAGAAAAGTGATATGGAAGCACTTGCCCGCGCCACTGGAGGTCGCATCGTGTCTTCTGTCCTTCACCTATCTGCACAAGATTTAGGTGAATGCGGGCTCGTGGAGGAGCGTAAAGTCGGTGACGACAAGATGGTATTCGTCGTAGAATGTGCTGATCCCAAATCCGTCTGCATCCTACTTCGCGGAGGCACAGAGCGAGTTGTTGATGAAGCCGAACGAGCCTTCCGTGATGCCATCTGTGTTGTTCGAGATGCTATAGAAGATGGCAAGGTAGTACCTGGCGGCGGGGCACCCGAAATTGAGGTGGCAACACGCCTGCGCGAGTACGCGCGCTCACTAAAGGGGCGGGACCAAATAGCTGTGAGGAAATATGCTGACGCAGTCGAAATCGTTCCCAAGACACTAGCAGAGAACGCGGGTCATGATCCAATAGACATTATAGTTGAGCTCCGCTCAGAACACGGCGCAAATAAAACCACAATTGGTGTTGACGTCTTCGCTGGCAAGACTAAAGACATGTTGCAGGCAGGTATTATTGAGCCGTTGCGAGTGAAAACACACGCCCTTCGTTCAGCCACAGAAGCAGCTGCTCTAATTCTCCGCATTGATGATGTCATCGCTTCTAAACGAAGCGCAGCTCCTCCTGGCGGCCCAGGAGGAATGCCTGGCGGTCTGCCTGGTGGTCGGGATCACGGCTCGGGAGAAACAGCGTGGAC
>CBDVBC010000005.1:0-14997 GCA_965372125.1 Candidatus Hermodarchaeota archaeon
AGGAACAAGCGCATCTTGCAAACATGGTAGCAGAATATCTGGGTATGTCCCCGAAAGTAGTAGCGCGCGTGGAAATGGCCTGCTCAAGCGGTGGCATCGGCATCCGAAACGCGTTCTTCGCTGTGGCCTCAGGGCAAGCCGAATCAGCGTTAGTGGTGGGCGCCGAAAAGATGTGTAATGTTCCATCATCTGTGGCGATGCGAAATCTCTGCCTGGTCGAGGACCTGACCTGGGAAAGTTTCCATGGGATGATCCCACCCTCAGGCTTCGCACTGATTGCTTCCCGCTATATGCACGAATACGGAGTAACACAGGAACAACTAGCAAAAATTGCTGTGAAGAACCATCGAAACGGCGCGAAAAACCCAATCGCCCAGTTCAGAAAGGAAATCACCGTCGAGGATGTCCTTAACTCCCCAATGGTCGCCCACCCCTTGAACCTCCTAGATTGTAGCCCAATCTCGGACGGGTCAGCAGCAGTGATTATGGTTCCAGCAAAGCAAGCGAGGAAATACAACGATACGCCAGTCGACATCATCGGTTCAGGACAATTCATGGAACCCTCCTTCAACTGCTCCAATATGGAGTCGCTCACCACTTGGCGCGCGCTAGTGAATGCCGCCAAGAACGCCTATGCTATGGCCAAATTGTCACCCAGTGACATAGACATTGTGGAAACTCATGACTGTTTCACCATAGCGGAACTCATAGAATGCGAGGACCTCGGTCTATGCAAGAAGGGTGAAGGACCCACGCTCATAGACAACGGGGATACCGAAATCGGTGGTCGCATCCCAGTCAATCCCTCGGGTGGTCTCAAGTCCAAGGGTCACCCAGTCGGCGCCACTGGTGTCGCCCAGATTGCTGAAGTCACCGAACAGCTACGCGGCGAATGTGGACCCCGCCAAGTGGAAGGCGCTACCATCGGTATGACCCAAAACCTCAGCGGCTTTGCAACCCACCATGTTTGCCATATTCTCCGGAGGCAGAACTAGATGACAGAACCAAAACCCGAAACCCCCTATCCTCTCCTCTACCCCCAGACGGAAGTAAAACAGTTCTGGGAGAGCCTCGCACAGAACAAGTTCACCACCATCAAATGCCCAAAGTGCGGCGTTTTATGGCCACCCAAGTCCACTTGTCCCAAATGCGGCGCTAAAACCTCAGAATGGATAGAACTTGCTGGCACTGGCGAAATCTATGCACTGACCCAAGTCAGTTACGCACCACCCGCTTACAAACACCTCACACCATATATTCTCGCTGTCGGGCAGCTCGACGAAGGCCCCCTTGTCGTTGCACGTGTTGAGGACGCCAAATTCGAGGACCTTAAAATCGGGACGAAAATCAAAGTAAAAATCAAGAAGGCTTTCGGCGTCGACTCTTACGTCTTCGTGCCTGCCTAGAAGCAATCTATATGGGACTACTCTTTCGTAATGGCACTGTACTGTGGTTCTAGTTGATATTAGGGGGAGCTGTTAATCCCTGAATTCTTTCCTAGCCTAAAAAATTAGTGAGCTGTTTTACCACGAAATCTCGCTCAACCCCTTGCTCTTAATAGTAGGCTGGGCTAACTGGAAACCTAAAATATAGAACTAGTACTATATCCTCTCTAATCTGGTGAATCGACAATGATGAAAGAATACACCGAAATTCTATATGATAAAAAAGACTGGGTAGCAACCATAACAATCAATCGCCCAGACAAGTACAATGCCTACACGCTCCAGACGCTTCACGAAATCTCTGACGCTGTTCTGAAAGCTTCATGGGATGATGAAGTGGGCGTCATTGTACTGACTGGTGCAGGACGGAAAGCGTTCTGCACTGGCGGCGATGTGAAGGAGTACGCAGAAAAGTACACGCAGAAACCAAGGGATTTTTGGAAATGGTGCCAAATATTCGAGCGCGCCCTTCATCTCCTACGGTCGTGCGGCAAGGTTGTAATCGCTAGGCTGAACGGTATCGTGGCGGGTGGTGGCAACGAAGTGCAGATGGCATGCGATCTCGCTGTAGCTGCTGACCATGTAGAAATTATGCAGGTCGGTACTCGCGTGGGAAGCGTCGCTGCTGGCGGTGCGACTCAATGGCTGCCAATCATGATTGGCGACCGGCGAGCCCGCGAAATGCTGTTCACTTGCGACCGGATAAGCGCCGCTCAAGCAAAGGATTGGGGGCTTGTCAATGAAGTCGTGCCCTACGATGAGCTTGACGAAGCCATTGCCAAACTAGTGAAGAAAATCCTAGAGAAGTTCCCCGAATGCCTCCGCTTCACCAAGGCGCAGGTCAACTTTTGGAAGGACTTCGTCTGGTCCCTTACTTGGCCAAGCGTCCGCGACTGGCTCAGTGTCCACTTCTCCTCCCAAGAACCCCACGAAGGAATGACGGCATTCGTTGAGAAGCGACCTGCCGAGTACATGCGACTCCGCCAGGAGGCCGCCGCCGGTAAATCCCCTGAGTTCAAGTGGGGGCCGTGGAACCGCTCCTGTTCGAAGTGCGGCGCCAAATACCTCCCTCAAGAACTTGATTTCTGCGGGAAATGTGGCGCAAAACTCAGCTGATTAACTTAGAACAGCACCAACAGATTCCCCTAGACTTGGAGCTGTCTGGCTAGTCGATAAAAGTGGTCTGAGCCTGAGTTCAAGTTCGCTGAGTAGCATGAGTCGTAGGTGCTGAAAGGATGTCACTTGCTGCGAATACTCTTTCAGCTGGAACTAGGACGCCGCTTTGCAGCCCAATTCATTAGAGGCATTATTAGCCTCCTTAGTTCCTCCCCGTCTGTTGTCAATGAGTATTCTACTCTTGGTGGAATCTCCGCGAACACCTCTCTCTTTAGCAGTCCTTCCTGTCTCAGCTCTTTGAGCCTATCAGCGAGGCTCTTGGGGCTGATGCCTTCAAGCCTGGTTTGGATGGCACTGTATCTCAGCTGCTGGTGGTTGCCGATCACCGCGACGATTTGGAGTGCCCATTTCTTGCTGATGATGCTTATGATACCTTCAAGGGGGCAGAGGCACATTCCGTGGTTTGCTTGTGAGCGGCAGGTTTGGTTCTCTTCTTCAGGCATGATTACTTCCTCTTCTCGCAGTTACTATACTACTTTAAACTTTATAGTATAAATACTTCAATATTTATACTAAAGCCAGGCTTGCACGAAAGGCCAAATCCCCTTTCCACAACCAGGGTCGGAAATATGAATAAGTGAGGTGATAATGTCATGTGCAAAGAATGTCTGCCCAAAGATGGAAAAGATAGGAAGACAAGGCAAAGGAAACAAAGAAAACAGCTGCGACAAACACCGCGTAACACTCGGCTAAACGGTCGATGGTCCCCGGAAATGCAATGAGGTGAAAAGACTAATGGCGAAGATTGTGTGCGGCTCCTGTCAGCGCCCCTTTAAAGACCGGCGGCTCAAACAACGGCTAGGCACCTCTACGCTGAGAAACACGACTCGATACCAGCTTTTGCCAGAAAGACTTCAAATTCACCTTTTCTGGGTCTAGATTCGGGCGTTCGCCCTATGATTAGGCGTCCATCGAAAAGCGCGACATGCTGGATGGTCGGTCCTCCATGTTCTGTGTAGAGGTCAAAGAAAAACGGCATGAATGCTAGCTGGCTGTACTCCTCAAGGAGGTGTGCTATACTCTGGTTTTCCAGTTGGAGGAAATTAGTAATAATATCCCTGATAGGCACAGCCCCCTCCAAGTCCTCAAAGTGGTAGGGAATCTTGCCAAGTTCCACGTATTCTCTGGCTTGGACACTACCCTTCGCAGGGAGTACGATACGCCCATCTTCTAGCGCGAAGAATGTTGCAGTAACGAGTTTGGGTTCTCTGTCTCCGTTTTTCCGAGCTTCCATAAAACAGGGCTTGCCTTGGAAAAAGACTGCTTGTATTATCTGAGCTGCCTGTGCTGAAAACTTCTTCTCTTCTAGGAGTTCCTCCAAGGTTATGATCTGTTTACCCCTTACTGCCTGTCGATGAAGAACGATTGGCTGGGGACGAGATTCAAGGCGGATAACAATCGTAGCAAAGCGGCGCTGAAGGATATCATCAAAGGCTGCCAAATAGGGCTCAACAGCTTTAGTGAAGCGAACCAAATTGTCTCTAGGGTCACCAACAGGTGGCAATACGAGCTGATCAGGAACCAGCACATGATAGCTGTCTAGTATCTTAATCCTCTTAACATAGTACAAGCGACGCTGATACACTACCCCTCCTTCTCTTTCTAGGATCTCTGGAGGAACCGAGAAGGACTGTGTGAAGCAAATCTGGTTTCCATCCTTGCTAGCGATGGCGATAGCACAGGTAGGGTGCTTGGCGGCGAACTCGTGGGTCTTAGAGAAGATGTAATTCAGCGGGAAAACTGTACTAGACAGAACTTCAAGATGGTCTGATATGACCCGTCTGGCAGACTCGAGCATTGGGAATCCCTCGGTGCAATAGGCGACGAGCGTTGTCGCTCTTCCTACAAATAGTTTTGTACTATTCCCTTAATATATAAGAAAACGAGATGCTGAACAATAACTAGAGTGGATGACTTGAACTGGTATCAGTTTTCCCGGGCTTTCTTTGGACGCGTTTTTACATTTGGAATAGGATGCATACTTTTTGCGGGAGTACTCTACTTTGCCAAGCAAACGAATCCTCAGTACCCAGTGTTCTATTCTGACACCTACTACCTAACAATCTGGGCGCTGTATGTCACAGGTCTCTTTGGGATAGCTTATGGGCTGTTGGATTGGGGGCAACACCGAAGGGCTCTGAAAAAAGCTTTGCAGGGTATTCAACGGGCCTTTGGTGAAGTGGGCAAATTGGAGAAGGCTCACTCTGCGGAACAGCCATCCTACCTGCTTGCGGATTCAATCGATAGAGAAATACTGATGGCAGTCCGTGACTTCGGGGGCGATATCGTGGCAGTTGAGTCGCGACTCGGTGCACGGGCTGTAGGTGCCAAAGGTGAGGAGTGGTATAATCGTCTTGCTAAGCTCCAATTGCTCGGGCTGGTTTACATCTCTGAAGACGACGGAGTAGTATTTCTGACATCCGCTGGTTTAGATGCGCTACAAACACCAGCTGCCCTTTTTGTCTCACGGATCCCTGATGAAATCTGGAAATACACTTTCCAATCAAAGGTTGAGCTCTGGGCGGAAAACTGGTACGGTGCGATTATCGAAGGAGGTAAAGCCCTTGAAGCTATTCTTCATGACCGCGTAGCATTCGTTAGATTAAAACACCCGAGGCGATGGGGTCAAGTCCGAACCAGTGTTTCTAGCGTTCCAATCGAGAAATGGTCTGCGGGTAAACTCCTACAAGGTCTAAGAGAATTTGGCTACATCAGGGAGAGGAGTTTTGAAGACCTTCTTATCGGAGACATGGTGAGATTGCGTAATCGTATTCACCGAAGAGGAGGAGACACCGCCCCGTTAAGCCCAGGCGACGCTTCGCGATTTGACATGTACCTCGGAATCCTCCTCAGGATATGGTACGGTCCACAATGATCCGATTCCCCCCCGGCAATCTCCCCTAACCTTAATTGAATGAACTCCTAGATAGCGTGAGGTTAAGTCAATGGATATACTAGTTATCAACAGCAGTCCTCGAATGAACAGAGGTGGTACTGCACTTCTTGTTGACGCCTTCTTGGAGGGTGTCAAGGAAGCTGGCGCTCGAAGCGAGATTATCTATCTCCAAAAAATGAAAATCAACTCGTGTCTGGGTTGTTTTTCCTGCTGGCTCAAGACCCCTGGTGAATGTGTCCAAAAAGATGATATGACAGATTTCCTTCCAAAAATTGGGTCAGCTGATGTGCTTGTACTAGCAACCCCGGTTTTTGTTGATGGAATGACCAGCACGATGAAGGCGATACTGGACCGGACCATGCCTCTCCTCCAGCCCTTCTTTGAAATTCGTGACGATCATTGCCGCCATCCTCAACGAGGGGTTATGAAACCAAAGAAAATCGTGTTGGTTTCCGTGTCAGGTTTCACCGAGCTAGACAACTTCGATCCCCTAGTTCACCATATTCAGGCCCTAGCCAAGAACATCGGGGGCGAATATGCTGGGGCTCTCCTACGACCCATAGGGGCAACTCTTCCAACGCTGAAACAGATGGGAATCGCGGTTGACGATGTCTTTGCCGCTGCCAGACAGGCAGGTGTAGAAGTCGTGCGAGAAGGCCGGATTTCTGATGAAACAATGCAGACTGTTAGCCGCGAACTGGTATCTCGAGAAAGCTATGTAAAACAGATTAATGCATATTTTCAGCGAGCACTCGATTCGCTAAAACAGAAGTGAACGCAGCAGGGCTAAGCAAATAAACAAAGACTTAAGACTCGACCCCACCACTTCTGGTTCCTTGGTGGTTCGTAGCTGTTACGGCTAACTTTACATAACCTGGTCCAACTTGATAACACTTGTTGGGAGTCCTTCAGCCAGTTCAGCTACCCCCACCCCCCCACAGCTTAAAAGGCGCCGCCACCAAGAAACACTCCTGCCCACCCTGAGTGGTGGGAAGGCGCCCTGCAGCGTCTATGCGCAAATGAAGGCGATGGAAGCCCGAGCCATATGGCAAGCAGGGACAAAGGGGGCTAACAGCCCTGTGCACGCGCCGAGCCCAAAAAGCGGCGGAGGCTATGAGGCGCTGGCACACAATGAAACGGCACCCCCACCATGCACACACAAACACCGCCGCCGGTGCGGGGGATATGTTCTTGCCGTGGAGCCCACCCGGCCACTCCAGGTAGCCGGGGACCCAAAGCCCGCCCACGTAGCGGCGGGGTCATAGAACCGAACTTAGCAGAACCCACCCCGAAAAGGCTAATAAGTTATGCTAAGTTAAGGTAACCTGGATTTCATCTCAGAGGACACTTCCCGTACAAGTATCGATAGAACCGTTGAGGTCTTCAAGACTGCTGTCGAGGCAGGAGCTGATCGGGTAATCATAACAGACACGGTGGGGTTTCTCCGACCCTCTGGACCCTAGACGCGGTGAAACTGGCAACCAAGACCGGTACACCATTAGTGATGAACACTGTAATGGTCGGTGCTTTAATCGGATCCCAGCTGACACCACTAACACCCAAAGACCTAGAACAGGTAATCTCCTCCCAGATACGCAGACTCAAGGAAGTTAACCTAGAGGCGTTTAGACTGGGGCTCGAAACAGTTAGGAAGGCAACTTCTGCTTCTTCCCAAGCAAGTAGACATTAACGAAATTTAGGTTTCCTTCTTCGGCTTCCTTCGAGAAGTGCTCCGTTTTCTTGTGCTTCGCTTGGAACTACTACTCTTCTGAGTTGCCCGTCTCCAATCCTCTGCACCCACCGTCAACGAGGGTGGTGTTCGCACCTGAGCTTCCGTGACTTTGGTGATGACCCTGTCTGTTTCAGAAACATCAGAAGAAGCTGGTAGACCTAGCTGCTCTGCGAGCAAGGCTCGGGCTGCCAGATTACAATCCCGGGGGTGGCAAAGGCCAAGACGCAACCCCAGGGTTCCCTCCACGTAGCTAGGGACCCAGGACCGTCCTGCCCTAGGTAGATCATAGAATGGGTAAACAAATAGGATAACGGGAAATTCTGCTCGCTGTGCCTTCACTGCATTGTAGAGCACTCGGGCAAATAGCCACTTTCGGCTTCTCTCAAACTCCACCGCGAGAAGCCGTTCCGCGCCCCGGGTGAAAGTGAAGTCTATGCGGGTCCGGTCTGGTGTGCGGAACTCCTGCCACCCCTCCAGCCCCAACTCCTCTGCTAAAGCCTTCAGCCCTTCTGCCAATATCTTAACCCGCACAATACTCACCACACAATTGCTCTGTTATGACGTTCTAGCTCGCTTTTGTTTTAGTGAAGCCTGTTCAAGCACCACTCTACCTGTATGTTTTTAAGCCTCTGCCTACAAGCTTGTCTTGAGGAAACGATGGAAACACATGAAACATTCTTCAAAGGAAGAAACGAATCATGGTAGAGGTTGAGAAGGGCCGCGTGGTCTTCGTGGTGGAGGATGCTGACCATAAGGATTCCAAAATTGTTCGGGCACTAGTCGAAGCGGGGCTGCTGGTCCTCGAATTCGAACGCACCCCCCCGCCTTGAAGATGTCTACCTCAAAGTCATCATAGGTTGATAACTATGCTACGAAAAGCTTGGATAATAGCCCGCACCGAAATCCGCATGGTCTTCAAGAGCCGACAAGTCAGGTATATCCCAGCGATGGTCATCATAATGTCTGTCTGCTTCACCCTTTTTGTGGGCTGGCTCCTATTCGCCACACCGTTTTTCAGTTTAGCAATTTCCGACCCCTTCTTTTACAATCTCATAATGGCCTCCATGATGGGTATCGTTATCGTCATGCTACCCGTGATATTGCCCGTGATGATTGCAGCTGATTCCATCGTGGGCGAGAAGGAACGCCATACACTAGTCCCGCTGTTGGCGACGCCACTCACAGATGCAGAGCTACTACTCGGTAAGTGCCTCACCGCGTTGGTGCCCGGCTTGGTAGTCGCCTATGCGAACTTCATCTTGGCGGTTGGCTTAATGAATGCAATGGCGCTTATTTTGGCCCCCGCTTTGCTGTGGGTCTGGCCAACGATGCTAGATGTAGTCCAAGCTTTATGTATGCCGCCGCTCTTCGCAATGCTTGGTGTGGGTGTTACTGTCATGATCTCGGGTCGGGTCAGCAGGGTCTATGAAGCCTACCAAATCAGTACCATCATTGTCCTTCCCGCCATGGTCATTCCCTACATCAGCCTCCTTCAAGGCGCGGGGCTCGATTGGCTAATCTTGGGTCTCACCGCCGCCATCTTGGGTGTTGTAGACTATGGGATCTTCCGGCTGGCGCTCAACCTCTTCAACCGCGACCAGCTCGTCACCCGCCTTTAACTGGAGCGGCGCCTTTCGCGGCGCTCCGGCAAAATCTTTTATCTTGAAGAGGGCGATACGCGGTGGTCCAAATCGATTCAAGAGTCTCAGATTGGACAATTGTAACTTGGTTTACTGGCGTCCCTCTTCGGCTTTCGGAAAAAATCTTCATTGTACCCGACAAACCAGCTTGACGTAAAACATAGAACACCCTTGCCAACGAGTGCCCAATCCTCCTATTCTGGAAATTTAAGGGCGAACAGGGGAAAAATCATTATTATAGGCGGTATTACCCGTCTAAAAAGGATTTCGAACTTTCTTATCCTTTCTTTCAATAAACAGGGATTTGTTCCGATGTTTTCTTGGGTTACAATTTTAAGGGGTAAAACCAAATTAGAGAAGACAACGGAGGACACAACGTGCCAAATCGCGGTAGCCGCAAAACTTCAAGCACAAAGCGGATGAAAGGATGGACTGCAATAGGTGTCACCGTACACACAAAGCACCGGCTCATCGCTCTAAAGAAAGCCTTTGAAGTGCAACTTGGTAAAGGTCCTGTTACCTGGGACTATTTCTTCGAATCCCTATTCAACAACCTTGGTCTGCTCACCTGGCACTTCCTCATCGGACAGACGGTAAAAGGAATCAAGGCAGATCAAGAGGCCTGCCCCCTTCCACAAACAACCACAGAAGAAGCACAAAAGGAAACAAGCTAGTTATCCACAGCAGGATAGATACCTTTACAAGATTTCACTTCCCTCTAACAAGAAGATGTGAACTCCCTGCTGATACCTTGGCTAAACCTCATCTCATTACACATCAGTACTCTCCTCTTTGGGTATCTCTACATACTAAGTGTTTTACCAGTCACCAGAGCCGAAAAGCGAGGTGACAAAGCCTGGAAGGAATGTCAGAGATTCCGGAGCATCGCGTTTATCTTCATGCTAGTGATGCTACTTAATCTGGTTCTGTGGATTTGGTTTGCTATCCCAGAACTTGCCTGGCCTGTTCATCCCAATCCCTTTGTAGGCATTATCATCGGAGTAACCATCCTCATTCCCTGCACCATGATTTGGATTAAGGGTGTAAAGGACGCAGGTAGGGAAAGCATGCAACCCTCCGCGGAAACAAAGATGTATGGAGGCATCTACAACCATATACGCCACCCGCAGACTCTTGGAGAATTCCCCTGGTTTGTTGTCTGTGCACTATTCATCAATTCTCTATTCCTCGTCGCCTGGACCATCCTCTTCATCATAGTATACACTCCCATCATGATTCACTTTGAGGAGAAGGATTTGATAAAACGCTTTGGTGATGCCTACCGTGAATACCAGCTACGAACAGGTGCTATCTTCCCTAAATTCAGAAGAAGAGAATCTTCTGATTCATAATAGTAGCATTCATTCAACAATTAATGCTCGGCAAATAGAGGCTAGTTGATCTGCCTGCTCCTTTGCTACGACTCCGACAGCGGCGACTTGTACTTTTGCCACTTGAAACACAAATCTCAATGCCTCGTCTGGTTGCAGTCGCCCAGCAGCAAGAACCTTCATCCCAGCAACAGGATATCTGCCGCTATCCGTCTTCCCCAACAAGTCGAGGACCTCCTTCAAGGGTCCTCCAATTGCCCAACCAAGATGATTGATGGGTAACAAGAGCCCGAATGACTCCTGACTTAATGGATGATCCCCAGAATGTAGAATCTTAAGGGACTGATGGGCATTGTGGGTCGCTATCCCCGGGAAGGCTCCAAGTTTACGGATTGCCCGGAGACACTCGAGAAGCTCTTCAACCCGCTGGTCTAGAAACTGGTCTGTCATGGACCCGTGGATGTAAACAACTTCGGGTTCGATGGCTGCCACCTCCTCAAGATTCTCCATCCAATTATCAGGAAGCAGGGACGCAGTTACCTTGAGCGGATGCGACTCCTTGGTTAGACGTGCCGCCTCGATGATACTAGGATAGGCAATAATATGTGCCCCCGGAAACCCAAGCTCGCAGAAACGACTGAAGAGTTCCGCCATCTTTTCAGGGTGATTGAAGAACTTGTGATACCAGGCAGCACCACTTCCCCCAAACTGGCCGGCTCCCATGAATGGGCTTGACCCGCACAGCAGACAAGGGAGTTTCTTTGAACCGTACTCAACTTCTTCCTTCATATTCATCTGCCCTCAACATCTTTCAGCTTCGACGAATTCGCCTGACAATAATCACCGTTAGGGTGATGACGATAGCAATACAGGCGACCACTATTATTAACGGAATCCATTGTGGCTGGGGAGGAGATGGGGGAGGAGATGGCGGAGGAGATGGGGGAGGAGATGGGGGTAGAGATTCTGCAGGCATCAACACCTCGATTATTGCATGGATTGCTTGCCAGACCCGCTCTGATAAACTCATAACAAGATTTGCACTAGGCTGATACCGATTCCAAATGCCATCCGATTCTCGATCAACATAGGTCTCCAAGGTCCCACAAGGCACGCCAATTTCTCCGTACAACCAATCGTCCCAAATTCCTGAGACGGTACTCATCTGGGACCAGGGATAGCCTGAAGCCTCTTCAACAGCTTCGCCGAGTTCTTCGAACAACTCTTGGTCTGGAGGAGGGTCACTTATGTAAGACCAAGGTGTAAGAAACATTTCCATTCCAGTATGCAAGGAGACGGCGAATGCTAAGCTCTCACCATAGGTTTCTGCGAAGCTCCGCATTGCCTGAGTTTCAGGCTCACTGAAGGGTGCTATGCCATGATAGCTCAGTGATTGTGGATCTGAACTCCCCTCTGCCCACGCGATAGGATAGTTGCGGTTGAGATTGATGCCACCTGGTAGATCCTCTCCAACTGAACCATCCCCGTCCAGATCTATCCCCTCATACTCGTAGGTATCGTATCGTTCCACGAGGTAGTCTCCGTTCATGTCCTGTATCTCGAACTCGTCGTTTAGGCGCCCATCTCCATCGTCATCAATTGGGTGTACATTCTTCCTAAGCCAGGGATTGATATGAAGTAAAGCGAGGGAATCAGGGCATAGGCTGGGGATTATGTAGATGACAAAGTTCATCAGAATCGCATTGATTTCAGGAGAGGTGCGATTAGCTAACAAGTAGTCGAGGATGTAGAGGGCATGTTCTACCGTCACTGTTTCACGTGAATGGTGGTGCGCTACAATTAGGAAGCCAAGACGCCCCACAGGATTACCCGGCGCAGTTACAGTGATACAAGGAATTGAGAGCCCATGATAGCTTTCACCGATACAAAAAGCTCTCACATATCTCGGAAATTGAACACGCCTATTAATGAGGTGCTTAATGATTTCTGAGTGATTGTGAAAGGGTCCCAGACTTGAACCCCAATAAACCACATCATCACCAGGTAGAGGGCCTGGCGCCCCTTCGTATTCATCCCAAATCCAAATTCCTGTTTCTTGCCTAGATGGAACGAGTACCCTGTCAAACGGACTGGATTTACAGATACTGTTTTGAGGGATTCCGCCAGATGAAAGAAAAGGCGACAGCGAAAGGAGGATTGTCCCTAACAAGATTATAGGTTTGGATATACGCATTCTAATTCCTCACAAAGTTGTTACTCATCGTCGTCTTCCTTTGACAGAGTAGGGCGAGGGAATTTAACGACGAAACGTGTTCTTCTAATGAAGGCAGGATCAAGATTGTCCTTTCTGTTGGCTGCCAAAATTACTAGGCCTCTTGAGCGTTCTATCCTTTCTAAGAGATAGCTAATAGAGATGTTCCCAAAACGATCATGACCGTCCCTTATTCCTGTTCGTTTCCCAAAAAGGGCATCTGCCTCATCAAAGAAGAGAATAACATCAGATACTTCAGCAGCATCAAACAGACGCTTCAGGTTTTTTTCCGTCTCACCAATGTACTTGCTGACTACGGCTGACAAGTCAATTCGATACATCGGTAAATCTAGTCTAGCTGCCAAGGTTTCTGCAGCCTTTGTTTTCCCTGTTTTAGAAGGGCCTGTAAAGAGACAGACTATTCCTCTCTTCATCCGCGCTGGGCGGGTTTTTTGAGTGGCCCAGAAAGAGGTAATTTTACCCAATTCTTCTCGTTGAACTGGACGTAAGATTTTCGGACTCATACAGCACCACGTGTAAGTAACTCTTGAGTGTTAATAAAAAGTGTTCGAGTTGGCGAACTTTCTGGCTTTTTCTTATTCTAGTGGTGTGAAGGGAAGGCTTAAATGAGTTATGAATATATATTCATAACGTGCCAAGACCTAGAAAACACAGGTTTGTCAGTGAAGAACCAAGAGCAACATACTACAAACCCAGAGGAATCCCACTTGCTGCACTTGAGGAGGTAGTGCTCACCATCGACGAGCTGGAAGCACTCCGACTCGCAGACTACAAGGGCCTCTCTCAATCAGAAACAGCACAGCGACTGGGAGTCTCTCAGCCCACGCTGCACCGGATTCTTCGCTCAGCCCGGAGCAAGGTAGCCGACGCACTAGCCAACGGCAAATCGTTACGCATAGAAGGCGGAACATACACGCTTCCCTCAAAACGATTCTTCGAGTGCTTCAGGTGCCAACACCACTGGGATGAACCCTTTGGAACAGGACGCCCACAACACTGCCCTCAATGCCAAAGCCCGGACCTGCACCGCCTGGCACACACCAAAAACAATACAACTCCCTAGGAGAAAAAAACATGAAAATATGTGTAACTGCACAAGCCCCCACATTGGATGCACCAATCGATCCACGATTCGGACGATGCGCCAACTTCATTATCGTTGATTCAGAGACACTCGCCTTCGAAGCCGCAATGAACCCTGGGACCATGGCAAGTGGTGGAGCCGGAATCCACGCCGCTCAATTTGTCGCAGAACAAGGCTGCAAAGCCGTACTGACCGGAAATGTTGGACCAAAAGCCTACAACGCCCTAGCAGCCGCTGGAATCACAGTCTATATTGGAATTAGTGGAACTGTAAAATCAGCAATAGAGATGTACAAGTCAGGTAAGTTGACCGCTACCACTGCTGCAACAGCGCCTGCCCACGCCGGTATGGGTGGTGGGCGAGGGATGGGTCGTGGAATGGGTCGCGGAGGACGAAGATAGAAACAGAATCTAGGTGAAAAACATGGTTGAACGGATCGTAGTACCAGTTCTAGAAAAAATGGGAGAAGCAAGCCCGTTGTCTCCCCACTTTGGCCGAGCCCCCTACTTTGCCATCGCTGAAGTCGAACCGGAGGAAGGAATTAAGCGGCTGGACTTTAAAGACAATACTAGCTCACACTTCGGAGGAGAAGAACGACCTCCCGACCTCCTTCTGAGCTTCAAACCTGATGTCGTGATAACTGTTGGAATGGGGCCACGAGCCATCCGACTATTCCAGGCAGCTGGTGTTGCAGTGCTACAGGCAAAAGCGAACACGCTGGGGGAAGTTCTCAGTGCCTTCACTCGAAGCGAGTTACAGGAATTAACTGAGGGCTGCCGCCAAGCCCAGCACAAGTAATGAAGTATGGATTCTGTGACAGGATTCAAAGATAGGGTACAGGATAAGGAGGATATAATGTGCTTCTAGCTATCGCAAGCGGAAAAGGAGGAACTGGTAAGACCACTGTGGCAGTAAGTCTGGCACTTTCGCTGGAAACGCAGGTGCAGCTACTCGATTGTGATGCTGATGAACCCAATGTTCACACCCTGCTACAAGTCGATGTCTCTGAGGCGAAACCGGTCACCACTATGATTCCAAGCTTCGACGAATCGAAATGCAAAAGATCAAAGGAATGCGCAAAGTTCTGTGCCAATCACGCAATTTTCGTCAGTGAAAAAGGCATCACCTTCTTCCCAGAACTCTGCTATGGTTGTGCTGGCTGTGTCATAGTTTGCCCCAGCAAGGCAATCGTGGAGGAGAACCGGCAAATTGGAGTAACCCAACACGGATCGACTCCTCAGGGCATCGACGTCATCTATGGCCAGCTTGCAGTGGGAGAAGCTCTTGTAGTTCCTGTAATAAAAGCTGTCAAGGCGGCGGCTAACCGTAGCAAAGCAACCACCATCATCGACTGTCCACCAGGCGTTTCCTGCCAACTAGTCGAATCCGTCAATGGAAGTGATTTCTGCCTATTAGTCACCGAGCCGACCCCCTTTGGGCTACATGACCTAAAACTAGCA
>CBDVBC010000006.1:0-14179 GCA_965372125.1 Candidatus Hermodarchaeota archaeon
CGAGATATCTGCACCTTCTAGGATAGTATCCTTGGAGGCAATTTCAATACCAAATAACAACTGATCATGATTTAACATTGACAACGGTCCTATCTGAAGGCGAATAGCGGCCACCCTAGTTGCTTTGTGCAATCTTGCTGCTCTCTTCACCGAATTCACAATACCTACCGCTGTCGAAAACTCGTGCATAACATAATCCGACAACCGTCTACTACTTTTTAGACTTGCTTAATTACTAGAACACGAAAAATTTATTGCGAGTAGATGAGGGGTATAAAGATGGTTTTGTATGAGACAATCAGGATTTTACTATATTTATCCCGCTTATTTCGAGGCAGGGCGCTCCCGCAAGTCCGGGCGACGTATTCCAAAAAAACTAGCCCTTCCTAGTGTGGACGTTGAACTAATTGTACTTGCAGCTCGTCGATTAAAACTGGAATACAAGGTTAAAGCAGATGCGCGGTATCCAGCCAGCTGGTGGGGTGCACCTGGCCTAGTCCTCATCAGGAAGACAACGGAACGCTCGAAAACCCTCCTGCTGAAAGAACTAGCAGAGAAAATGAAGACACTAAAAAGAAAGACCGGTACCTAGAAGGAAAATGCGTGAATCAATCCTTCCGGCAATTAGTCGAGTTTTTCGTCTAATCATCCCCAGATTGAGCGGTTCCGAGAGAATGGTGGAAAGTAAGACAAGATATTACACCGGAAAGGCAAGAAAACCTTTTTAAGAGACAATGCGCTTCCCATCACCTTATCCCAACCAGATCTTCGCCTTCCCAGGAGTCGATTTGCTGCTTAGAATAGGTGAGGTTTTACATTTCTCTGCGCAAGGTCACATCATTGCGCGGGTAAAACAAGTTATCCGCCTAGGCACAATGCTATTCAATGCTAAATCGAAACCAGTTGGAACTATAATAGACATTTTCGGACCTATCAATAGACCATTTGCATCGTTAAAACCAGAGTCACAAATCACTGTAGATTCACTGCCTCTAGGATCGGCTCTTTTCCAGGCGAAGGATAAATCCAGAGGAGGCAGAAGTAAACGACACCAAGTACATCGAAAGAAGTAATTGCTCCCACAATATCCCTTTGCCCAGACTGTGGCGATGACAAGTTAGTAAAGGATTATCGGAGAGCTGAAATCGTCTGCAGAAACTGCGGGCTAGTGCTAACAGATCGCATCATCGATGAGGGTCCTGAATGGAGGGCCTTTGACCAAGAGCAACGAGAGAAACGCGCTAGAGTTGGTGCTCCCTTGACATACACGATTCATGACAAGGGGTTATCGACGATGATTGACTGGCGTAACCGTGATAGCTACGGAAAAGATCTTACTCCTAAACGACGCGCACAAATATACAGGCTTCGTAAATGGCAGCGCAGAATCCGTGTCTCTGATGCAACAGAGCGGAATCTTGCTTACGCCCTTTCCGAACTCGATCGTATGGCGTCAAGCCTAGGGCTTCCGCGTACAGTTCGTGAAATTGCAGCGATGCTCTATCGACGTGCAGTAGAACAGCGCCTCATTCGGGGTCGATCAATCGAAGGAGTTGCCGCAGCAGCCCTTTACGCTTCATGCCGACAGTCTAGGATTCCTCGAACATTAGATGAAGTTGCAGAGGTTTCCCGAGTCGGCAAGAAGGAGATTGGTCGAAGCTACCGGTTTATTGCTCGCGAACTTCAGCTATCAATCCCTCCCACCTCCCCCATCGACTTTGTCCCGCGCTTCGTCAGCGAACTAAAACTCGTCGGTAAGGTCCAAGCCCATGCTGTAAAAATCCTAAAGATGGCAGCAATCAAAGGCCTTACTAGCGGACGTGGTCCAACAGGAGTCGCTGCTGCCGCCATCTATGTAGCTAGCGTTCTAGAAAATTCACGTCGTACTCAACGCGAAGTTGCAGCAGTAGCGAGAGTGACCGAGGTCACTGTTAGAAACCGGTACAAAGAACTAGTGGAGAAACTAGAACTCGAAGTCCCTCTATAACTTGTTCCTTGGGGCGACACCATCGCCCCCTCTCCTCCTTTTTTCTAAATTCGTGGTTCTGAAAGGTTTTTTATTCATAGATGACACCTTCCTAGTGGTTAAATGGAATCTCACGCAATCGCTCTTCTAAAAGAGGCAGGAAGAAGGGGCCTCCTCCTCTCGGAGCTAGTTCAAGAGTTAGAGCAAAACGCCTCCGATGTTCAATATATAGTTGAAACATTGAAGATGCAAGGGCACGTTAAGGAGGTTGAAGACCAACATAACGGAGCATTCGCGACTAGACTTATTTGGCAAGAAGAGGAAAGCCCCGGATGGAATACACTCCACGGGTGTCCTTGTTTTGCTTGTAGAGAGATTGAGCAGTGCGGAGCGGGGCAACCAATCACGCCGTGGTATTGCCAAAAATTAAACACTTGGTTAGCGGAGCGCATTAACCCTACTTAGTGGGCACCGCTCGGAAGTATTTCGCAATCAGATAAATCTCTGGGCTTCTCGAAAGTGTAGCCTTAGGTTTGAAGAGTCTAATAAAATCAAAAAGATTCCTTGCAGTTGCTACCAGTTCACGAGTATGCTCTGATTGAAATAGCTTCGTCACAAAGTGTCCGCGTTTAGATAATACTTCGAGAGCTAGAGCGAGACTTCTCTTTGCTAAATACGCTTGCCGCCCACGGTCAAGCGTCTTGTTCCCTGTCAATTTAGGCGAACAATCGCTAAGGACTAGATGTGCCAATCCCCCTATCTGCTCCCGAATGCGGGAAGCGAGATCTGGTGCATCGATTGAACTCTTGATAATCTTAACATCCTTTACTGGTTTCATAGGGGCGATGTCCACACCAATTATTTGTAAACCAGTTGCTTTACTGTGCTGAGTAACTACTTGCAACCAGCTGCCAGGAGCACAACAAAGATCGACTACTCTTTTAGCGTCTTGCAGTATTTTGAATCGTTTCTCTATCTCGAGAAGCTTGTAAGCTGACCGAGCACGGTAACCCTTGTCACGGGCTTGCCTGCGATATGGCTCTCGCCTGTCCCATCTAGACATGATCTTGTTCTCCTTTTGTGATTTGCAGTAGTGTCTGACGGAGAATTTTGGCAGAAGCGCTGGTACGTATTGAGTGTGGTGAGAAATGAGTGCGAGAACAGAACTGGCCTCTAGCACGAAGAGTTCTTATGACACTTTTAAATGCAGGTATTGGTATTTCAAGCTCATCACAGAGCTTGTGAAGATCGAAGTACGTGGGAGGACCGTCCAGTTCTTCAAGTAAACGTTGGAGTAGGCGAGTCAACCGCCTTTTTGTTCCTAGAGGCTTTTGAAGGATCTGCCTTAGCGTTTCTTCAATGAAATCACGGCTGCCAAGATGATTTGCCCAAAGTGGACCAGCTCGCTGAATTCTTGTTGAATTACACTTAGGACATGATGACGGAAAAGGCTAATGTGTTGGTCAATTGCCTGAAACCACATTCATCACAATGTATGAGATAGCCTAGTTGAGAGACTGCAGCCCACGCCGCTTCGTCACCCTTCGAAGCTTCGCAAAAAATGCGGACATAATGATCTACATAGATTGCTAGTAGAGGCTCGAGTCCAATATCTTGAGACGCAGCTTCACGGACGGCACATCCTAAAAGTAAGCGGATGGCAAGCTCGTGTCCATATTCAGTTCTCGCTGGTCTTGCGGCATATCGTTTAATGCAGGCTTTGGGTCGGATTCCCACTAGAACAGGCATATCTGTTGCTGTCAAACACAGGAGGCCCCGTGGTCTTATCGCACCTATTGCAGCAGCTAAGAAACTGCGCGGTGAACCAAAGGGGTCGATGTCAATAACATCAAATCTTTGCATTTTACGATGGTGTTGAATCAGGAGGAGATTTGCATCACTATGATGAACTTCAACAATATGGCTTACATCATTCAGTATGCAATTCTTCTCGATGAGTTCCATTGCTAGGCGATTCACGTCACCTGCTATAATACGAATAATACCCTCTACTTCTTTGGCAATACGGACGGCGCGTACACCTGTTCCAGCGAGCGGGTTGCAAACTCTCGCCTCAGTGTTCCCATAACGGTTTAGAAATGCTTGGATAACACAAATCGTGAGATCTCTGTTGAGTTCTGATCGGGGGTTGTAAAAGACAGGCATACTGGTTGTTGGAACTTTCTGAACAGGTGGTGTAAGGAACGTTACTTTCCCCTCATGATGTTCCTCAAGTTCCAACTCGCCAACCTCAGATTTCTCGGCGACCACAAATTAGAGCGATGAGTTCAGTTGGATTTTTGATAGACATCAGTTCCTTAGTAGAAACCACTGGGACCCCTTCTACTGATTTAGTGCTAGGCTCTTCTGAAGTAATAATTGCTGAATGTTCATTAAGAACTTCTGATAGTCTCGCGAGGAACTCTAGTCGACGTTCGTCTATTAGTTTAATTTTCTGTTTTAAACAACTAAGTACGACATTGTTGTGAAGAGATGTCAACATATCAAAGGGGGCGCCTGATGTTATAGTGGAATCAAGTCCTAACCGGGAAAACATCATTTCTACTTTTTGAGATAGCCAACTTGTTTTTTCCGGCTGACCAATTACCGGCTCGTCTTGAATTGAATCGGAAAATCTTAGGGGATAAATAGGCTCAATTAATGGTGCTTCGAATAACTCTTCGAGGCGCGCAGCAATCTCTACAGTAGGATTCATTTTCCCCCGCTCGTAATTGTAAACTGTTCGTCGTGAAACACCGATTTCTTCAGCTATGTCTCCTCGCGAGAGGCTTCTGGCTTCACGCTGTTCTCTCAACTGTTGACAGTCAAGCTTTACATAGAATCCGCCCTTTCTTATGCGTAAATAAGGTAGTATCCTCTTCACTAGCATTCGCTGCAATGTCGTCAGATTAATCGCTGCAACGTCCCCCCGAGAGTAAACAACACCATCTTGAATTGGTTGCTTGCGTGTACGTTCTCCAACAAGTAAGGGCGCGCAGCGTAGGATGAAACTTATCCTTCGGAGTTCCGCGAGTGCTTCTGGCCATACGTCATCAATCGAATTACTAAACTTGATGACAATTCGGATTTTATCGCCCTCATCACTGATTACTGAATCGAAGCAGTAACCGTGATTAAATGCTGTGGCGTGATTTCGAACAGCAGTATCTATGACTTCTCGGATTTCTTCTCGGTATTTTTCTCTAGTCAACATATTACACGCTGAATCCTATCGCGATTATTGTAGGTAGTTTCCTTCTTAGAAGTGATACCTCGGGCGAATAAATGCATTTGGGAAGTGAAATCTCACGCCAAACATCAAAAGTGGCAGTAACTTTATTCATTATTCTGAGTATTGTAAATTGTTCAAGTTTTGTACCACCGATTGTATGGGTGCCTGGCCCTAAGGAAGATCGACGAAGTATCGTGAAGGGCAATAGGATTTCTGAATGGAATTTTGATGGTACAAGTTCCGCCAGTTTCTCTAGTTCCTCTCTACGAATTGCGCTCACCTGTCCGTCTCGAGTAAGAAAGGAAGGCTTCTGTTCAATCAACAATTGTTCTAAGGTTTTCTTTGTGCGAGGCATATGATTGTTTAGCTGAGTTACCTCGCGTTCAAGTTGGGAAAGAAATCCGGTGTATTTGGTCAAGATACATCGCCGCTAAATATAGCACTAATGAAAATATGATCGCTTGAGAAAGGCTCTAGACCAATACGGTCGACAATCGTGAATCCTGCTTGTGCTATCTTCTTCTCCTCTCTTTTGAAGATTTGTTTGGGCTTTGCTGCAACGTCAATACTTCGTGCCTTTATCGCTATGTAGGCAGTGCCTCCCGGCTTTAGGAAACGCTGTGCATTTTCAATGAGGATTATGGCTTGATCGGGTTGAGCAACATCTTGGTAGATGATATCTACTAATTGTGGTACCTGAAGATACCGTTCAGGGTGATGTGCGTCCGCTAGTATTGGAATCATATTCTCCCGAAGGGCGCAGACTTGGATGAGGTTTCGCATTACGCGAGGCGCGAATTCAACGCTGTAGACAGTGCCCTCGTTACCGACTAGATCAGAAACATGGCTGGCTGTAGTCCCCGTCGAAGCGCCGAGGTAGAGAACACTTGCTCCGCCCGTAAAGGCGAAAACAGATAATCTATGTACAAGTGCTGCTGCTAACTTACTTCTGTAGGGGTCCCAGACCCGGAACTCTCTACCCTCTTTTACAATAATCTGTTCGCCATAAACCTTGGTAGCATTAACTAGGTTCACAGTAGCGGGGCGTTCTGATCCGTCCGCGAAGCGGACCCAGTATAGTTGGTTACGCTTCTGATCTTCGCGAATTTTCGTCATTGTTCTGTTCGCCTTCTCTTGTCTCGTGTCTCACGCCTTCTTTTCTGAGGCGTTTTCTCAGGACGTCCTTTCCTCCTAAATGGTGCTCGTTGTTGCCGGCGAGGCTCTCTCGTAATCTTCCGTTCCGGTGGTGCTGCTGGATATTTCCTCTTAATTTCCTCTATCCTTTTAGCTACGCTCGCCTTCAGATCCTCTGCCACATAATGCCCGCCGTACATGTCAACACGCGCTGCAATAGCGATTTTACCAGCCAGTACACGAGCAATCTTACCACGCTGCCACCACGGGGAGGAGTGAATTAGTGTGTGTTGAAAGATAACGCCATGTTTGGGTGGACGCGCCCCGGTCTTAAGCGCGCGAAATAGGGCTTTTTCCGCACCAAGAACTTGGACTGTACTTGATGGGAGTCGTGCTAGTTTCTCAATACTCCCTGCTAAACTAATCAATCTGGCTCCTAGTATTGGGCCGATCAAACCTCGGAGATTAAGAGCTACCTCTCGCATCGCCTCATCCAAGTAGTTTTCAAGGCGTTCTCTAAACCTCTGCAGGCTAATGTATTGTTGTGCTAATGCCTGAATCATCGTCATATCGAAGTTACCGATTTCTGCCCCCATCGACTGATGTTTTGTAAGGGTTTTTCTGACTCTTTTAGGTAGCATCGCCAGTAATTCCGTATTTTCACGGATGGAATCACGTTGTCCTCCATTGGCGACGAGCTGAGCAAAGGTGAGCGCTTTGTCTAGACTCAGCGCGGCTTCAGGGAAGTGTAATCCGTAATATTCTCGGAGTCTTGACATTAAGAGGTTCAATGTTTTTTCTATTTCATCTAGGGTGCCCATTGCTTGTATTATCAGCTGATCCTTCTTCTCTGAAGCCTCTCGAACGGCTTGTCTTGCTACTAATAGTGCTATTTCCCTTAGTTGAGAGCTGTATTTAGGAGATGAGAGGGGGGCTAGTAGTTTACTACGGGCTTTTCGCCATAAAGCGACATCTTCATAATGGAGAGTCTTTATTCCGTATATCCTTGATAGCGATTCAGCTATCTGTCGCGACTCTACCAAGAAACACTCCGCTTCTTTCTCTTGGATTGTCACGAAAAATTGTTCTAGCAAGTGGTCTTTCTCGCCACGTAGAATTCTATCCACGCTGGTAGCTGCTTCTTCGATGTTTTCGCTAAACCTAATCTTGGCTATAAGGTTAAGATGTTCATCTGCACAACACACACCGTATCCGCTCAAGACTAGGACTAAACGCATTCACATCACATACCAAACGCCACTAATCAATAGAACATATGGTAAAAAACTTCCTACCGATGACAAATGGAAATCCTTAAAGCTTGACAAGTAAACACCGAGACAGTGATAAAAAATGCCAGGCTCCCACGGATCATTAACCAAAGCCGGTAAAGTAAGGAGTCAAACTCCAAAAGTTGAGGGAAGGGTTCGGCGAACTCCTATCCCAAGGGTACGAAACAGACGCAACTATATCAAACGAGTGCTTGAAGATGTGGCGCCAGGCCAACCCAAACCTGAACGAATGAGAAGAAGATAGAGGTTTGACTTAGTCGGTTCAAGTTCTCCGAGCGCTATCACCAGTTTCTCTTTCTATACTAGGGGCTTCTGACCTTTCTACAAGGTGAATGCTGAATTGCAGCAGATAGCAAAAGAAATTATCCGTGAAGTACTGAAGGGTCGTGTTGGTAGCAAAGAGGCTCTACAGAAATTAAAACGACGACTTTGTAGACGGTACCATTTACCACGATTCCCCAGTGATGTTGAAATTCTTTCCTTTGCCACTGAAGAAGAAAAACGAATTGTCGTCAAAGTTCTACGAAAGAAACCAACACGGACCCTATCTGGTGTAGCTATCGTCGCAGTTATGACCAAGCCGATGGCATGCCCGGGGCGATGTGTGTATTGCCCGTCTAATGTCCCGACCGCTCCTCGCAGTTATGTAGGCGAAGAACCTGCAACACTCAGGGCGAGGCAAAACGAGTATGATGCTTACCTCCAAGTAACCAGTCGCCTACAGCAGCTACGAGATATGGGGCACAGCACAGACAAAGTTGAATTAATTGTGATGGGTGGTACCTTCCTCTCCGCCCCTGAGGTTTATCAACGCACCTTCATGAAACGATGTTTTGATGCTATGAATGGAAGGGACGCCTCCAGTCTAGAAGCAGCAATCAAATGGGCAGAAGCGGGTCCCGTCAGGCCTGTGGGGATTACCATAGAAACCAGACCTGACTACTGCAGCCCAACTCATGTTGACATTATGCTGTCGTTCGGTACTACACGCGTAGAAATCGGAGTCCAAACCATCTTTGATGACGTATACGAACGCATCCAACGCGGACACACAATATCAAGTGTAATCGATGCAACTCAGGTAGCCCGAGACGCAGGGCTAAAGATTTGCTATCATGTTATGCCTGGATTAAACAATTTTGCTGGAATATCTGATTCGCTAACCACTTCTCTAGAACGAGATCTACAAATATTCAAAGACTTATTTCGGCTTCCGGAGTTTAAACCTGATTTACTCAAGATCTATCCCTGTCTTGTATTACGTGGAAGTAAACTATTCGAGATATGGCGTAAAGGAGAATATACGCCCTATTCGACTGAACAAGTTGTAGATCTCCTTGCTAATGCAATGCCCTACATTCCTCGTTATGTCCGTATCCAGAGAATGCAACGAGACATACCTAGAGGCCTTATTGTGGCTGGTCCGGATGCAGGCAACTTAACCCAGCTTGTCTTCCGACGTGCTGAAGAGAAAGGCTACCCAATTCAAACAATCCGTTACCGCGAAGCAGGATATAAACAACGTGAGCACTCCGAGGAGGGAACCCCCGGTATAGGAACGTTGGAGTTACGGGTTGACGAGTTTTCCGCTTCTAACGGTACCGAGGTCTTCCTTGCCATTGAGGAAACTGTGTCAGATGTGTTAGTGGGTTATCTTCGTCTCCGCATCCCCAGCGATAATGCTCATCGACTTGAGATTCAAGGGCAGGACGCAGCACTTCTACGGGAACTCCATGTCTTTGGTCTCGCAGTTGAGTTGGGTGAAAAACCCGAAAGTGCTTGGCAACATCGTGGACTCGGAGAGAAACTTCTTCTCGCCGCTGAGGAGTACGCACTGCGTCTGGATTGTCGTCGTATTGTTTGCACGAGTGGCATCGGTGTCCGGCAGTATTATCGTCGCTATGGCTACAGGCGTAACGGGCCCTATATGACTAAAAAGCTAGGCTGATTAGATACTGTACTGCACATGATACAATTAAACTCTTATATACGTAAAAACAGTTAATTTTATTAAGGGTTACACCCTTGACTAGAGTCATCAGGTTAGGTGTTGAGTGTGTGCGGCATTATTGGTGCAGTGCTAACACACGGTCAAGCAGCTCCACTAATTCGACAGTCGCTGAAAAGACTAGAATACCGTGGCTATGATTCTAGTGGGATAGCCACCGTAGCAGAAGGGCGACTATACATCAAGAAAGACAAGGGGAAAATTAACGATATCCATAGGCGATTGAATTTTGACACCCTACCTGGCTTGATAGGAATTGGTCACACTAGATGGGCTACTCATGGACCTCCCTCGCGTTCAAATGCACACCCTCATGTTGACTGCCATAATCGTATCGCGGTGGTGCACAATGGCATAATTGAGAATTACCAAGAACTTCGTGAATCATTGGTGGACCGGGGACACCGTTTCCTCTCCGAGACTGATACTGAAGTGATTCCGCACCTAATCGAGGAAGCTCTACAAACTACAAAAGGGCTCGATCAGGCTGTGGCAAAAATCCTCTCCAAAATAGAGGGTAGTTATGCTATTGCAGTTCTAGACACAAGTGGAGCATCACTCGTGTGTGCCCGTAAAGAGAGCCCGCTTATATTAGGTCTGAGCGACACCGGTTATTATTGTGCATCAGATGTTCCTGCTTTCTTACCAATGACGCGGCAAATCCTTGTTTTAGAAGATGAAGAAGTTGCTTGTCTAACAGCTTATGGTGCAGTTCTTTATCGACTACTCCCAACGGGAATCCTTACACCGCTCCCAGTAAGATCCCCAACTACTGTTAAGTGGACTCTCGATATGGCTGAGAAGGGTGGCTATCCTCACTTCATGTTAAAGGAAATCCATGAACAGCCCCGGGCTCTCCGTGATACATTACGAATAAGGAAGGAGAAGTTGCAGAAATTCGCTGAAGTAGTAAATAATCATCAAACAATTTGCACTATTGCCGCGGGAACATCTTTTCACGCAACGCTAGCTTCGAGATATATGTTCTCTCAAATCGCAGGGCGATTTATGCATGGTGTTGTTGCTTCAGAAGGTCCTGAGATTATTGATAGTAGTCTTGGCGACGATACGGTTGTAATTGCAGTTACACAATCAGGAGAAACAATTGATACGATACACGCTGTCAAGGATCTAAAACGTCAGGGTTGCACAGTTCTCGCAATTACAAATACCGTTGACAGCTCTATCACTCGTTTGGCCGATGATATTATCTATACACAAGCAGGTCCTGAAATCGGTGTGGCTGCCACAAAAACCTTCGTTACCCAACTAGCATGCTTGGCTAGCCTTTCGATTTATCTAGGCGAAATAACTGGTAAACAACAACCCAAAGAGGCGCGACAGCTTTTCGAAGAATTATACCAGTTTCCTGAGTTACTCCAATCTATTATCCGAAACCAAGAGAGTCTCGTAAAGGAAACAGCGCTACACTACGTAGCAAAACCAAGTTTCTTCTTTCTAGGTCGAGGTATAAGCAGAGCCACAGCAATGGAAGGTGCACTGAAAATCAAAGAACTTGCCTATGTCCATGCTGAAGGTTACCCTGCAGGCGAATCAAAACACGGACCGATTGCCCTTGTTGAATCGGGATTTCCAGTTGTTTTCGTAGCCCCCAGTGACAGAACTAGGCGTTTTATATTAGGCAACGTCATGGAGATGAAATCACGTTTAGCACAAATTATTACAATATGTTCGAGTGAAGATGAGCGCCTCGCTGAGCTGAGCGACAGAGTGATATCAATGCCCCCTGCCCTATCAAACGCATTTTCACCGATAGGTTATGTCGTACCACTTCAATTCCTAGCTTACTACGCTGCAATCCAGCGGGGATACAGTCCTGACCAACCAAGAAACCTGGCGAAGGCAGTAACCGTGATGTGAAATACATTTTATGCCTACGAGCCAGATAGAAGATTCCATCTTGTAGCATACGCTCTACAAAAACAGTTAAAACAATCGGCTCATTAGCTCTCCTAGGAAAAAAGGTGATTAATAATGGTGCGGTGTCCCGAATGTGCGTCTCCGAAAATGAAATATGATTTCCGATCGAGCCGTTATGTTTGTCAACGATGCGGACTCGCCCTTTCTCGTGGAGAGCTAGACCGATCTTGGGATGAGCAGCGCTCCGCCTACCGACGTGAAAACCAAGAAGATACCAGAGCCCGGCACCGTCGCGACTACCTAGATTGGTGGCTAAGCTCGAAGGATAAAGAGAAACCAAAACGAAAGCGATAGCAGATGAAACTACATCGAGTCTTCCCGTGAATGGAGGAAGATGCGGTCAGGATGTTTAGTTGTAACTGGGTGTGGATAAATCTTTTATTAGCTGTTTTTCATTTTGGTATTAGAAGTTAACACTACAAACAGTCGGGATAAAATTTGTGTTCTGATGATGATTTGATTGAAAGGGCATTACTGAGCGCTACAGTGTTTAAGAGCGAAGAAACTCTCCACCCTGCGTTTATCCCATCCAAACTCCCGAATAGAGAATCGCAATTAATCCGTCTCAGTCATACGTTCAAGCCACTATTAAATGATGAAGGTGCCTATGCAGTAAATGTTGCAGTCATAGGACGGCCTGGTACAGGAAAGACTGCCTCAATTAAATTCTTTGGACGTGCACTAGAGAAGGTGGCTGCAAAACGCGGCTCATCAGGGGGCGTGAGGTTCGAATACTATGATTGCTTTATGTTTCGTACAAAAAGTGCCATCCTTCGGGACCTCCTTACAGAACGGTTCAAGGTTACCAGTCGTGGGTTCTCAGATGAAGAGATTACTAGTATGCTTAACAAACGGCTTCTCCGTGAAAACGTACGGTTAGTGCTCTGCCTTGACGAAGCTTACCTCTTAGGGCAAGACCTGCTGAGCCTTATTCATTCCAGTGAAGTTGCGGATCACGGACAAGCATATATCTCTACCTTAATCGCATGTCGTACCACAGATTGGCAAAACAGTCTCAGTTTTCCACTTTCAGGGAGATTAAACGACCGAATTGAAATGCCTCCCTATAAAGAAGAGGAACTCTACCAAATCTTAAAGTACAGAACAGAGCTAGCTTTCCATGACAACGTCGTTCCCGATGACATCTTGCTTATGGTAGCCAACATTGCCGCGGCAACAAAAAACGCTCGCCACGGTATCGAAATGTTGTTATGGGCTGGTAAAGCAGCCGATCGACATAGCGTTCGACCTATTACTCCCGAAATGATTCGCAGAGCAAAGCAGGAAGTGTTTTCTGAACTCCGCTCAGATGTGCTCTACAGTTTGCGTTACCAAGAACTCCTTGTACTCGCCGCAGTCTCTCGACAACTTAAACTGGAAATGAGCCAAGCAACAACTTTTGCTAAGGTATTCGACAGTTACCAGATTATCTGCGAAGAGTACGGTGCCACAAAACAAGCAATGCCCACATTCCGAAAAACCATCGATGCCCTCGCAAGGTTAGGCATTATAGGAAAAGTTGTGGAAAGTATCGGTGGCGGACAGCGAGGACGAAGAGCGCGTCTTACTTTGAATGATGTGCCCTGTGAGATCTTTGATGAGCGTGTCGGTGAAATCCTCCAACGTAGGCTAGCGGAAGACGGAGAAATTGAAGACAGATTATAATACTCAAATGGATGGTGCAAAAGTAGATGGCAGTCAAGACAATGCATGATGATATCATATTTGAATATCAGAATTCTCCAGTAAAAGTGGTTGTTCTCGAAGCGATTGATGAATTCACAGTTCAAAACGTTACATATGGTCCTTTTGAGAAGGGTCGTGAAACCGATTTACCGCGATGGATAGCTGGAGTGCTATCATCCCAAAAAAAGGTCCGAATCAATGATACAGATATAGGCCCCTCTGAACTCCAGAAAGCCCTGTGGCGTGAGACTAGTGAACCAGACCTTCAGCATTTAACACCCAATTATTTCTTCATTATTAAACAACGCATCGCACAACTAATCCAAGAGAACAACCAATCACCCAACCAAGTTCGTCTTGCTACACAGAGTAAAATTGAACGCCTTTTTAGGGATCTTGTAACAAGCCGCCTCCTGAAATTAATGAAAATATCCTTACGTGAGGACCGTATTGACGAGATAAAGAATAATATGACGGAAGAGGAGAGCTGGCTAGCTGACCGCCTCACTAACCTCCTCCGCAGTTGGGAAAAGGTAGTGTTAGAGGTGGAAACTAGTGGCTGAGGAAATCGACTTCGCAGCTCGAATCGAAGATTTCCTTAATTCCTTCAAGACTGTGGAGGGAGACACCCCATACCGGGACGCTATTGAACGGCTTGAGACTAGTGACAAACGTTCTGTCGTTGTTTACTTTGACCATATCGCGATTCATGACCCCGAACTAGCTAAGGCGCTCCTTGAACACCCAGATCTAGCAATCGAGGCTGCCTCGACTGCGATTCACCGCGTAGCACGAGTAGTCATCCCAGATTACGCACGAGCCATCGAGACATTCCACATGCGCTTCAGAGAGGTGCCTGACAAGGTCTCTGTACGTGAAATACGATCTGAACACATTAGCAAACTCATAAAAGTAGATGC
>CBDVBC010000007.1:0-13965 GCA_965372125.1 Candidatus Hermodarchaeota archaeon
GATTCATTCCGTAACAGAGATGCTGTCCCTGACGTCGGTAATCTTGTATACTTCTTTCTAGTAGATTCTGAATAGGAGTTGTTATTGTTGGAGCTCCGGGATTTGTTAGTACGCGGCGTAAACCCCATCATTAATCCTCGCGGGTTGAACTCTACTCTTGATGAGTTTCTCTCAACTTATGGCGGCGGATACCTAAAGAACATCACCTCAGTTGTCAAGGATATCACTGGTCGAACTTATTACCTGAGCAAAATGGCGCCTGCTGATGAGGAGCATCCCTCCTTTTTCACTGACCTTCTAGACGCAGCAGAATCGATTGGCTTTTCTGTTAGTGCTTATGTAAACGTCTTCGCTGATGCTTTTTATGCAGCAGATTCTAGATTTAACACACAGCTTGGTAATGGTAAAGGGCTCGAAGTTTTTGTATGTCCGAACAAGCCCGAATTCCATAGTCATATGATTACGGTCGTCAAAGAAGTTGCAAAGTTCCCAATTCCGAGACTTTTCCTTGGGAATCTAGGTTATGCTCGAAAAGATTGCTGTGTATGCGAAGATTGTCGCGCTGAATTCACTGATTATCTCGGTATTCGGTATGACTTCCGGGGACCAGATTCACTGGAAGCAGAACAATATCAGAAGTGGCTTTTCTGGCGGATGATGAAGATTACTGATATTGTGCAACGCCTTATCGAGGCAGCGAAGGAAGTGAATAGTGATTTAAATGTCATTCCTACTTTCCCAATTGATCCTGAATTAGGGTTCTTGAAGAACTTCAAGGAAGGGTTTGGCATAGATGTCCAAACTATTGCAAGAACCGCCAATCATCTAGCTTTAGAAATCAGCCCTTATACACCAATTCTACCCGATCCTGATAGTGAAGAGTTCAGCAAATTCCTCAGCAATCTCAGTTTTATGTCAGATCTTCGCAGTGACGGTGTGGAATTCTCGATGATTCACGGAGTTCTCGAAAACGAGGAAGAATATGGTCACGCGAAAGCCCTCGCCGAGGCAGTCGGTATCAGACAGTTCTACACTTTGATATCCTATCCTCTTCGATTCCGGACGCTCCGTGAAGAAAGGCTAGGACTTCGATAGATCCCCTAATTATTGGGGTGGAATATAATGACGGAAGCAATTTCGCGACTCGAAGAACTCTATCGCTGGCTGATTAGTGCTGATGTTACAACAAAGCAGGAAATGGCGGCAAAAGCTGAGATTCTCTCTCTTCTTCCCCAGGTCAAGGCTGCGATTCACTCAGAAGATTCACCTGAAGCAAGGCAGATGGCTGAGCAGTTTGAGAAACTGCATGACTATATTGGAAAGTGGAACCCGCTGACAGCATGGTTCAGAGATGACGAAGTCATTGGGCATCTCTTCTTTGAACTCCTCTCCAAAGTTCGCTTGATGTTGATTCGACGACAGGGTTCTTCTCCCGGTCAATCCGCTTTGGTTAGTGAAAGCTTAGAATCCCTGCGCCAGACTATCGCTCAGCTTTCAGTTCGAGTAGAGGAGCTTCAGGGAGTGACAAATGTCCTTCGGGAAATTGTTTCTCCAACACCTGAACAATGGGCAGTTTACAAACGGATTGTGGGGTTAACCATTCGGGCTAGTGAGTTAGAGCGACGCATCGCTGAATTTGAAGCAGTAGATGCACCAAAAACCGAGGTGGATAAGGCGAGGATCGTAAAGTGGAAGGATGGTTTTCAGAAGCTAAGCAAACAAATTGCAGCCCTACGTAAACTAACACAGAAAAGTCGATAATGAAATTAGGGTAACAGCAGACAAACAATTATCGCCCAGTCCGTTATTTCTGGCTCCGTTTGCAGCGACTGCAGAAGTCAGCGTCTTCTCGGAGATCAACTCCGCAGTACACACAAAAACGTCGATAGGTGCTGGGGGTTGTACTAGTTGGCGCTGAAAGCGTGGGGGGCACATATCTTCTATCCTCTGGAGTGTATCTTCTCTTTGTGGTGAATGGTGCTTGTGGTATAGTTCTGTCCCGAGAAGCACTAGCACTTTCAGGATGGGGTTTGTAGCCGGTGTGGCTGCTCTCAAAGAGCCCGCCTAGATCAACTATGGTGTCTGAAGTTTTGGATGGGAGAAGAGATGTGGAGTGGGGGCTACCTCTTTCATGGTGTGTAACTTGTGCTGGCCATGCTCGTCTAGTCCCCAGTCCTCTCTCACCTGATGCGACTGCTGTCGGATGGGGAGTTGGTTGGGGTGCTGGTTGAATCACAATTTCGTGTGGCCATCTCCGCTCGGCAGAATGTAGAAAGCGCTGGTGACACTCTTGCTGAATGGAACTATATTCCTCCTTACTCATTCCTAATAGTTGGAGTGCATCATCTCTAAGACGACACTCTCGGGAGAGGTCACAGCAAAAGGCCAAGCTACCGAAACAGGTGACCGACATAGCTTGAGCAGTTGATATTTTAACGAGGGGACGAATACGATGGTTCCCGATGAAAAGCACACCACCGACATCGCGCACTTGTGTCATGGCCTGCTGTTCTAGAGCACTAATGACCTCTCTTGCAGAATATGCTTGTCCGTTGATGATAACAAGTCCTCGCCGCTGATTATGACTTGATGATATTTGGCGAACCTCCGCTTCCAAAAAAAGCCGACTTAATTCTTATTTCTTTCCTAGCATCTAAACAAGCGTAGAGCCTGTAAAACGCCATTCTAGGAATGGAAATACCGCTTTTATCACCGTTTCTTTGGGTTGTGCGCCCTTTATCATTGCAGAAAACCTTTAAACAATATAACTAGAGGGGGAAACATCGCGGTGACAAAGAATTGACAATTGTAACCTGTCCAAAATGCCAATTCCGCTTTGACACTACTTACGGTAGAGCCATGGCTTGTGGAGGCTGTCCTTCAGCTTCGTTGGGCAACTGCGGACATGCTAAATGTCCAAAATGCCAGCACGAATTCGCATTGGATGTACAATCCGAGGGAGCAACCTATGGACGCCGCGTCGCTTGATTTGTTTTCAACTTGGTTCTTGCTTTCCTAGATAAGATACAGGGCTGGGCGTCCAGGTAGTGCTCTAGATGCTCGATTCCCAGGATCTTCCGTTGGATTATCCGAATCTTGAATGGTTACAGTAAGTCCGGTTTCGGATTTGATGAGGTCAATACTATCGGAAAGAGCTTGTAACTCGGTGACCTTGTCCGAAAAGGTCCAAAAGCCCCCAGCCTTAGCGACTGCTTGAACAAGTTCACTCACATCCTTACCTCTCTCACGATAGGCTGGATTCGCCATCAACACCGCCATCATATCCTTGACGGTTAAGGCTGCTTGAGAGGTGTGAAGTTTGGAAAGGGCGTCAAACTTCCAGCTTTGGCTAATGTAGACATGTACAGCTTTTGGTCGTTTGCTTCTGAGTAAACCCTTGATTTCCTTGATATCCGCAATTGTCTGTAATACTACCTCTAGAGCTTTCTCCACTTTTTCATCTCGGAATTGTTCGTCGACACTTGGCCATGACTCAAGTGAAATGAAAGAGATATAACCCATTCTTTCCCAGATTTCCTCACTAAGATGTGGAATGACAGGTGAAAGTAATTTTAGCCATCGTTCCACTACATAGCGAAGCACTTGGTCACACTCAGGATTGTTGTTCTTGAAATGGCGCTGATAAAACTCGATATGGCTTTGGAGCTTGAAGAACGCTTCTAGTATGTAGGACCGGAATCGGAAGTTTTCTAGAGCGTCTGTAGCATTGTTGATTACGGTGTTGACCTTAGATAAGAGCCAGCGACTCATCAAACTCAGACTTGACTTTTCTAGTGGAGTCGACTCTGTGTCAGCGCTTTTTACAAGGATGCGGATGAGGCGATTGAGTCTTCGACGTATAGTAACCACTTCTTTCTCTCGCCAATCTATCAGCGTCGCTAGATCGCCGATTTGGCTGATGTAGAGCCGGAACAGGTCAGAGCCATAGCGTCGGGGAATCTCTGTCATTGGGATGACGTTACCCTTGGATTTGCTCATCTTTCTTCCTTCTCGGACGACCCATTCGTTTAGCGTAATCGTCTTTGGCCAGTGACGTTCTGGGAAGATAGCTACATGGTGAAAGATGAAGAAAGATAGATGATTCGTTATGTGATCATATGCTGTGTGACGCAGGTCATTTGGGTACCAGTATTCGACTTCATTACGCATGGTTTCGAGCAAAGAGCGTGGTATTTCTGTTTGCTTGGTGATTTTGTCGATTTCACCTTTGCCAAGCAACACAAAGTCGAAGAAACCTTGGGTTAACTGGCCTGGCTTGAAACGATGTTCGCGTATATGGTGGATGATAAGGTACAAGCTCATGTAGATTGTCGAGTCAGAGAGGGACTCGATTATCCATTGCTTGTCGAAGGGCAATTGTGTGCCTAGACCACGCCGGCGGGCGCAAGGGCGTTCTCCAAGCCACTCGAACGTTGATTCAAAAAGCCGTCGATAGGTTTCAGGAAAGACAGTCATCTGTTTCAAGGCAGCAGTCGCTTGCTCCTTCCATTCAGCTTGGCCGTAATTGATGAACCATTGATTGGGCAATACAGCAACAAGCGCGTTGGTGCCGCAGCGACAAATCACGGGTTTACGGTCAGGCTGATAGAATCGAAAGGCCCGATTTTTCTCTTCCAAATATGCGATGACCTCCTCCTTAACTTCGTTTATGCGACGCCCTGCGAAGGGTCCACAGTTGTCCTTCATGATGCCGCCATAGAATTCAGCTTTGTATAAGATTTCGGTGGCTTCCTCTAGCTTATCCGCTTCTTCTTGACTAGTGATTTTCATCTTCTCCACAATCTCTACTGCGGGGTGATTGCCATAACCTTCCACAGAAATTATGGAGATAGGCTGAATTGACCTAGTTGCAAAAGTGCCGAGGTCATACTTCCGTATCGTTTTCACATCATTTTGAAGGTCACGAAGAGCAGCCCAATCGAAGGGCGCATGTGAAGGGACGCTATACACGACGCCCGTGCCATTCTCAGGATCTACAAAGTCGGCAGGAAGAATCATAATTTCTCGGTCGTCAACTGGGGACGTGCAGGATTTCCCGATAAACCCTCGCCCAGAATACTCAGTGACATGAATGGCCTTATGACCTTGTTTTCTAAGCTTTGCTATCGAGGGTTTGCCAACATACCAGTATTCTTCCCCGACCTTGAGTTTAACGTAGATGCTCTTCGGATTCACCCAGACATTAGTCACACCATACACTGTTTCTGGGCGAAGAGTAGCCGCTACTAAGTAACCATCGTTAAAGGGAAATTTGATGGCTACGAACTCTGCTATCTTTGCATGCTCGCCTTCTAACAGATCATCTTCGCCTACAGCGTTATTACATGAGGGGCAATAGAGGATGGGGTAAGCGCCTTGGGTGATGTATCCTAACTGCTTCAACTTGTTGAATTGCCAAGTTACGAAGGCACTGTACTCGGGGTCATTAGTTGTAAATTTCCGTCGCCAGTCAATCGAATAGCCTAGTTTACGGAAGTCTCTCTCAATATTTCTAGCGAAGAACCGCGCTATTGACATGGGATCAGTGAATGTACCTATAATCGTCTCTACTTCTTTCTTGGGTCGGTAGAGCCTAATGTGTGCACGATACTCCTTCAAGATAGCGGGATCCTTGTCTTGGATACGTTTGGCGACACCGAATACTGGAGTACCTGTTACATGAGCTGCCATTGGCCATAGGACATTGAAGCCGCGCATACGTTTGTAGCGTGCAATAATATCACCTATTGTGTATGTCCGTCCATGGCCCACGTGCATAGGCGCATTGGCGTAAGGAAAAGGCACTGTTAGGTAAAACTTGGGTCGCTGTGAGTTGGGATTGGCTTGGAATGCCTGGGTCTGACGCCATCGCATCTGCCATTTTTTCTCAATTTCTCTGTAATCAATCAACAAGATGAACCCCCATCGCCGTCTTTTAAGCTGTAACTTTGGCTATAATTTTGCAGTTCTTCACACGCATAGAGATGTATGGTAATAATTCTACAAAAGAAGTATGGTGCCAGTGAGAACGCTATTCCCCATTATTTTACACCACTTACAGTTCATACAGCTTCTAACTTAAATCTTTCTTAGGCTGCTGTTATTCCCGACGAGAAACAGAAAGAAGAAAAGCCTAATCCACTTAAGCCTACACAGAATGTCGACTCTTCGCTGCCCCCAATGTCATCACAGAATACACCCACAGGATCCCACTTGTGGGTTCTGCGGCTTCCGATTTAGATATGACCGCTTTGAGCGGGTTCTTCCCTTTATGCGTCGACCAGAGAAGCGCTGGGAGGGGCGCCTCACTCTTCGTCAACGTCTCTGGTCAACACTAACTGTTCCTAGCATCGCATTTTGGGACATCGCACGAGAGCCTGATAGAAGGGGACCGTTCCTAATCTTCCTTGGGAATATCTTTTCAATCTCCTTATTCTATCTCCTGATAATAATGAAGACCACCGGCAATACTAGTCTTATCTATGGCTTTTTAGGTGTCTTCCTAATCTATTCTCTCCTTCATCTTATCTACAACGGAATCTTCTATGGAATAATCCACCTCATTGTTCGGCTTTCAGGAAGGAAGGGGGCTTTCGGAGATACATTCATTCTTGGCCAATACTCTGCCTTACCTCTACTACTTGCCAATCTGCTCTCGCTAGGAATTCTTGGGGTGGGTTTAGTTCCGCACCCAATTACAGAATTAATGCAATTAGTATATCCTTATCAGTCCATCTGGCTTGTTGTTTGGATTCTCACAGCCATAGCTTCACTGTGGGGAGCGTTTCTTTTGGCTCTGGGGCTCCGAGAGCGCTATCACATGTCTACTAGTATAGCATTATTGACTACCTTTACTGTGACTGTAATAGTTGTGATGCTGGGATTGTTTGCTAGGCTCTCAGTTCCAATTATTTGATGAGAACAAGGAGCTTCAGGGGTTGGGCGAGGCTGTCATCGTTGATGAAAATAGGCTCCTTCTTCTTCACACGAAATCGTCCAAGAACCTGATCATCGGATAATATTCGTCCCCGGAACATTATCTTGGGGGCTGAGAGCCCGAAGGTCATGATGAGCCGGTTCTTCAACTCGGCCACAGATTCTCCTCGGCCTACTGAGAATATCTCACCCTTTATACGGAACCGGTCGCTGCAAAGAAAGCAATTTGGGTTTAGGGCTAACTTGATAGTAGTGAAACGCTGGTAAAGCCCGTCATAGAAAATGAAGTTATCCAGTGGCTTGCCAATACCTAGCAGATACTTAAGCGCTTCCTGGAACTGAATGCCCGCGATGACCGTTGCGACGCTTAATAACGCAGGAAACTTCGGCGGGGGCTCATCCGTCTTACGCCGCTGTCCCGGAGGTGTGCAGGCTTTCTGCAGCCTTTCTTGGGGGATAAGGGGCTGGCATTCCAAACAAGGAGTTTCGAAAGGAATCACTCTCTGGACATTTCCCCACCAACCGAACATTCCTCCGTGAATTAGTGGTTTCTTTTTTTGTACGCAGAGGGAGTTGAGCCATCGGCGCGCCTCGAAGGTATCAAGACCGTCAACAATAAGATCCATTTCGTCATAAACCGCGTGAGGGACTTTCTGAATGGCACTGTTTAATGACAAGACCTGAACATCAGGGTTGGCTGCCCGGAGTCGTTGACCTGCCACAGTCGCTTTGGGTTCTCCAATGTCTTCGTCAGTATAAAGAAATTGTCGGCTCAGATTAGACATTTCAATCGTGTCAAAGTCCACAATGACTACTTTTCCGATTCCGGTAAGAACTAGATCAAGTGCAGTTATAGTACCAAGTGCGCCGATCCCTGCCACTAGTACAGAGGAACTTGCAAGTTTTTCTTGGTCCCACCCATCCATTAGGAGTTGCCGGGCATAGCGATCGAAAGTATGATAGACTGGAGGGCGTTCTTCCTCTGGCTTAGCTTGGTCTGCCACTGTTAAGACCTCTGTATTTGATCCCATCCTGCGAAGCGGCGTATCCACTCTCGGACGGTTTGCTCGAATTTTGATGGATTCTGCTTGATTTGCCGTGCAGAACTCTGATTTAGTGGGTCGTCAGGGTTGGGAAAGTTCAGAAGGTTACGTAAGGTCTCTACTAATCCCGTTAGCGATGTGCTTGGCAACCAATCTTTCCCTATTATTCCGACACACACTCTTCCTCTATGAATATTTGGGTGCCATATTTTAGTGACGAATCGAACCTTTGGCGGCTCGTATGGGAACGCTCTAGGAACAGTGATTTGGATAACGAATACGCCGCCGTCATATACGCCAGTGCCTAGGATGAAGCCTTGCCATCGTCTGAGATCACCATTGATGGGTTGGAATGAGGGTTCCTCTGTTTCCATGCTCTTCGCTTCTAGGGCAAGTCTTGCCCAAAAGTCCTCTTCTGATAACATTTATGATGCGCCTCAGCGGGAAAACCGTTCCCTAACTCGGTATAAAAGAGTAGGCATAAGCCTTGAATATTTTTCGGTTATATATAGAGCTTGTCATCATCTTTGACTGATTTAGCATAACCTCTCCGCTACCATTACATAATAAAAGAAGGGAGTGGCGCCCAGAGGCGCACCATTCCTATGGATCCCTAGCCTCCTTCTGTTCGCGTGATAAGGTACAAAACGTCTTGATGAGTTATACCTTCGCCTTTGATGGTTTGTTCGTCATTCATCTGATGGCCACGATAACTTAGAACAACGATGTTAGGGGGGATGCGTCGCATCTGAGCGACTTTCCGCCGAATCTCACCGATTGTCGTGTTTGGTTCAACCTCAAGGAAGACGGAATCGCCGCCACCGATTGCAGGTCGGATTTCAATACGCATTTTCGATATTCACCAGCCTATTTTCTGATGGGTTTCAGTTTTCTTAGTGGGATGCGAGAACGACATATCGGGCACACGCCTTTCACTTTCACCCATTCAGCTAGGTGTGCGTAATGGGCGGGGTTTCCGCATTTTGGGCAGAACACTTTGACCTGTCCTTCGCGGATCGGGAGCCCACAGACGCTACATTGCAGCTGAGGAGTAGTCCAATCCCACGTTCCGATTTCTCTGATACGCGTGATGATGAATCGATCCTCAGTCATTGTAGCATTCCTTGTCGTTTCCGCTTGGCTCATCTACTAAGCGCATTCATAAAAACCTTCGCAAAATGAGTAGATGAATAGCGGAGATTTGTGGAGTGGTTAATCAAAGCTTTTAAGTCTGGGGCGAGTTATCTTGAAAGTGAGCTTCAGGGGTAGATATTGCTTTGTCAGAGGCACCAAAGTTTAAAATCGAGATTGAAGCAATTAAGACACCCAAGGGACTAGTACCTACTGTTGAATCTCTGAGGCGTATTGTCAAGGCGCTCAATGTATTGGACGCAGATTTTAGTCGGATGAATCTGAAAATGGAGGCAAATATTCGCGCGCTCCTTCGGGAGGTAAAAACACTTCAGAAGCTGGTAGCTGATGATACAATTGCCTCCGAGTCATCTGTGGAACGACTTGGCATCCTGGTGGAACGTATGGGCGCGCTTGAAAAGAGCTTGCGAAGACAAAAGGCATCACCTGCTAGCGCCTCGACAGCTGTATCTCTGAAAGAACTAAAGCGGGAGATCACTCCTACTATTACAAAGGCTGCGAAACGTTTGGAAGAAACACTGGCACTTTTTGAACGACGCTTTGATGAGTTTCTTCGTGAACTTAAAAGCAGTATACTCCTCACGATTCGCCAAGCCACCTCTAAATCTTCCTCTCCAAAACCTACTTCAAGAAGGCGTTCCAGAAGCACCTGAACTGGACTTATTACATCGCTTGCTAAAGATTAAATTCCTGCTCTCCCTAGCAAGATTCGAACACAAATATTATGGTGAGTTTCATGGCACAGGCAGTGCGAAGGAAAACTGAAATGGCGATTGCTCGCGAGGCCCAGCTGATGTTCCGCCGGGCCCCAACATTCACTCCAGTAGGGACTAATTTACGCCGGTGGCGCGGGAAAATCAAGGGCGGCCCACGAGGGAGAAAAGAATTCCTCGTTGAAATAATCGTACCACCCAACTTTCCAGCTCAACCACCAGTTGCCCGGATGTTGACGCCAACGAAACATCCTCGAGTAGACAGTGAGTCAGGAGCTATTCATCTACGAATCGTAACTCAATGGCAGCCCCACTATCATATATATCAAGTTGTAAATAGCATCAAGGGACTCTTCGCTCGAGAACCTCCAAAAGTAGATGAAAGCCAAGAACCTCCTAAAATTGAGATGCCTAAAAGCGAGGAGCTTCTGCAACGACGATACCAAAGACTGGAACGAGAAGTATCCCAACTCACTAGGAAAATTCAGGAACGCGATGAACAGATTGCTCGGATGTCTGCTCAAAGAGACACACACCGAATTCCCGTGGGTGATACGTCAGGAGAGGAGGAACTCGATGCCTTGATTTTCCCCAGTGATCCAGGTGAGCGGCAACTACTTGAACTGGAGAGCGAGAGACTAGCTATTGAAGATTTGCTGCAAAACCTAGAGGAAAAGTTTGAAAACGCTGAGATCAATGCTACCGAGTACACCAAGCTCTACAAGCGGTATAAGCGTCGTCTCTACCAAATTGAGAAGGCTCTTCAAGGGCTAGGTAAGTAAAGTTAAGGCCAAGGTGAGATTCTATGGCTGTACGAGAACGGCGGCGTGGGCGAAGGCGGGTTCAAGAACTGAAAGCGGATTTGTACGGTAGCATCGCAACCCTAGACAGCATTGTCAGGAAGTTCGAAGATGGTGATCTTAGCCCCACACTATACAAGCGTCAGCTCCGCTCTTTGGTGCGAGACACGCTAACAGCGAGGCAGCTGCTTGAAGCAGAGGGTTCCAGCTGGGAAGAGTTTCTCCTCGAAGAACATATTACTGAAAGATTTCCAGAAGCTACTGGGAAACTTCAGATAGGGGAACAAGCACCTCAGGGAGAGACACCTGTAGAATTAACAGGCCAGGCCTCTGCCAAAATGGCAGCCAAAGCTGCGGACATCGTCTCTGACATTATAACATTAATTGATATTGCCAAGCTTGGCGACGTAGCTAGAATGGATCTAATCGTTCCCTTACTAGATGATGCAATTATTCTACTCACGAAATACCCGAATTTTCCCCCAGATTACTGGATTCTGGTTGCATTGAAAGAGTGGCGAGATAGGCTACAACAGCGTGACCCACGAGATAAACTCTCACCTGAAGAAGCGAAGCATCTTGAATTTCAGTCAATCCGCTGGTTGAATGATTTCAAACGACGTCTCCGGGAGATGGCTACCGAGTAATCATGTCGAGGCCGATAGTTGATGAAGGATTCGGCGCGGTCATTTGCAGAGATGCGAGAGCGGTTGGTGAATGTCATAAATAAAGCAAATCTACAAATCAACGCTGAATATGTTCTTGAGGATCTCGATATAGTCGCCGCCTTCGCTCAAGCTATGCTCGGTGCGCACCACCAGATTACAACTGAGGCACAAGAATGGTATGGATACTTCTGGGACAAGTATCGCGACAACCTTGAACAACATGTCGAAGAGCATGAAGCGCGTCGCTTTGCGATGTGCGCAGAGATGTGGCTGAATTATATTCGTCGTATTTGAGGAGGACTCTGTATGTGTGTGCTTCATGAAATAGAAAAACGGTTAGAGATGGATGCAGCTTATCGGCGGAAACGTGCCAAGTTTATGCTTAAAGAACTGGAACAGATGATTCAGACCATAGCGGAACTAGGTAGCCAAGCAGAAAACTTCGAAAAATCCTACGGTGAGATCCTAGAAGATATGCCTGAACTTGGTGAAAAGGTTGCAGCGATAGCTAGCGCACTTGGGATAACTCTACCCAGTGTTTCCAAACCCGCTGAAGTGGAAGACAAGCCGGGTCTGTTTGAGCGCATCACGGGACGTGGGCGGTTCTATGAACAGCTAGGTCTACAAATTCTTGACCTGGCTAAACGGCGGAGAAGAAAAACTGGTGGCATTATGACTCTAGCTGAAGTCGTGATTCTAGTGAATAAACGTCGCCGCCATAGCGTTTCACAAGTTGATGTTGCACGGGCCATCCATCACCTCACTAGTGCTAAGCTTATTCCAGGACTCCACAAGCTCAAGTCCGGCATCAAAATAGTCGAGTTCATTCCTCGTGAATTTACTCAAGACCAAGTTATCGTACTTTCCCTTGCTAGCCGAACTGGCTATACTACGCTTGGAGATGTTATGACTCAAACTCGGTGGAACCAAGAACGTGCACTCGCCGCGCTCCAAAGCCTCAAAGATTCGGGTGCTGCCAAGCTGGACAAATCGTACGCTCAGGGAACCCGTTACTTTTTCCCTGGACTAACTCCTTCAGCATAACCAACGGACAGAGCCCGATTCATATTTTTATTTCGAGGACTTCCCGCTCTTTATCTAGCCAGCGGGCCCGCCTCTGCTTCACAAGAATATCAAGGATTTCGCGAAGCTCGGACTTGGGAAGGCTTTCTAAATCCTCCCGGTGCTCCTTCAACTTGAAGAGCGTGAAAGTTGTACGACCAGTATCTAATGCCCATCGGTGTATCTCATCTGCCCACTCTTGATCGGTCTTCCAGAAAACTCGGATTATCCCCTCCGACTCATCAATCCAGCGACCCAATTCCTGCTTCACAAGACTTCCAAGTATGAACCTGGCGGCACGCTGGCGGTCAGACCGAATATCATTGAAGGGGTCCAACATCACCAGCCTACGGGTAGAAACGATATGAAGCAATACTTCCCGACAGAAATCAAGCGTGAATCCGGCCCATTCGCCGCTCCATTGTTCAATGTCTCCTTCTGAGCTAGGGATTGCGAACATGAAGGCATAGCGCCCTCGTTTTGCTATCCAGACATATCTTGATTTGAGGTGCTTGACTGCTAGTCTCGCTAGCTCCTCAAGGCTCCTTTCCTCTTCCTCCTCAACTGGCAGAACAAGAACTACAGCTTCTTCCTCTGGTTTGTCCTCTTCCTCGGTTGAACGGCTGATCTCCTGTTGTGCCTTTTCAAGAACTTGGAGATACTCCTCATCACTGAGGTGCACGGGTTTGGGCGAATCCTCCTTCTCTCTTGCCCGCCTTCTTGCCTTCTCCTTGACCACAACTCATCCCCTACTAGGAACCGTGCTTGTCCTCCCACTCCTTATACCGCTGCAACTCCTCTGGCGTAATGGTCGTATGAATATGACTCAAACTATCAAGGAAGTCCTTTTGGATAACAGGCCTTACTTGCTTCTCCTTATCCCGGATGTCCCCCGCGAGATCCAGTTCGCGAATCGGTTCAAGAGAAGCCTCCCGGCAAATATGGGCGATATCAGAGCCGGCATACCCCTCAGTCATATCTCCAAGCTGGTCAAAGTCCACATCGCTATCCAACTCAATTCCCTTCACGTGAATCTCGAAAATCCGTACCCTTGCAGCCTTTTCAGGAACGGGAACATAGATTCGCCGCTCAAAACGCCGACGAAAAGCCGGATCAATATCCCAAGGCCGGTTCGTCGCACCCAGCACAACAACCCGATCACCCTTCCGGCTCTTCATACCATCAATTTCAACAAGGAATTGGGTCTTGAGACGCCGCTCCCCGCCAACCTGGTCACCACCACGCTCGGATGTTAAAGCATCCACCTCATCGAGAAAAACAATGGAGGGTTGAGACTTCCTGGCGGCTGTAAAAAGCTGCTTAACAAGCCTCTCTGATTCGCCCAACCACTTGGAAACAAGCGATCCAGCATCCGCGTTGAAGAATGTAGCCTCAGTTTCGTTGGCGACCGCCTTGGCAATCAAGGTTTTACCACAACCAGGTGGCCCGAAGAGCAAAACTCCCCTCCAAGGCTGACGCGCGCCAGTAAACAGATCCGGACGGAGAATAGGCAAAATAATAGCTTCGCGCAGTGCTTGCTTGGCCTCTTCTAGATTGGCCTCTTCTAGGTTGGCCTCTTCCAGGTTGGCTC
>CBDVBC010000008.1:0-13755 GCA_965372125.1 Candidatus Hermodarchaeota archaeon
AGATGCGAAGGCAGTGTCCGCGATGACTGCGGCATTGCTCTCAATCGGTACCCGGGGCGGTACTGTTCTCAAGACCGGAGCCACCAAGGGAATCTTGGTGAGTGGTGAAAACAGTATGATCGTGCTCAGGCGTACTAAGAACGCTGTCTTAATGGCTCTAGCGCCAGCTGATGCCAAGCTTGGTCTAATTGACTTCGAAGTCGATAGTGCCATCAGCAAGATAGAGGAAATCCTCTAAATCTGCAAGTTCGGTACAGAAGAAGTGGGGAAGACTACCACTGTAGGCCTTCTCTGCTTTCTTTTTTACCGTGAGAGACTGAACAATACACAGGGGAATGAAAGATGAATGAACGAGCAGAGGATGGGTTCTCCCAGAGGGGACCCTACAATATTGATCAAAAATGGTTGAATGAGGAGTAGATGAGATATGGAACTGAAACCATATGATTACAAAATCTATGTAACTGGACCTTTCCAGTCAGGGAAGACAACCTTTTGCCATACCTTAGATCCAAACACGGTCTCAATCGAGAGGCCCTTAAGCGAGCCTCACCGGGGCGAAATGGGGTCAACAACTACTGCCTTTGATCTAGGGCGCGTTGTTTGGGCATACAAGAACCCCGGCGAAATAGGTCTTCTTATGCCTGCAAAGGAATATCAAGAAGATAAAGACCAATATGAAGGTTGGACTTCTCATCGCATCGAAGTGCGCGGTGCACCAGGTCAGATGCACTTTCGTACAATCCGTGAAGTAATGATGGTGCATGCTAGCGGGGTTCTTATGCTGGTGGATTCCTCCGATCCGGGAAAGATAGGAGAAGCCTGTGCAATCTTGGCAGAGACAAAGGACAAGCTAGGATCTGTCCCGCTTACGGTACTTGCCAACAAGCAAGACCGCCAAGACGCGGCTAGCCCTGAAGCGGTGCGAGAATGGCTTGGAGTGGATGAATGCTACGGATTAACTGGCAAGGACGTTGTCTCGGCCTCAGAGACGCTGATTCGGCTACTCCTAGTGGTTGTAGGCGTCAAATTAAAAAACGGCGAATCCTCTACCACACAAGACGAGATAGTGACATATACCGCTCAAAGAGATTGAGTGCGTCGCTGTCAAATATGGAAGTGGCAACGTGAACGAGTCAACAATTGAAAGTCCTCTTTCTATTCCTATCGGCGATATGCTGCTAGAGTTCGAACTCAAGGTCCCCGTTTGGGGTCTAACTGTATCGACGCTCGATGGGTATATCATCGCTCACCGAATCTTCCACGATAAGATGAAAACTGAAATCGAAACAGTGATTTCCAGTATGTCCGCTAGCCTGATTGCCATCAGTGAAGACTTCATTCGCTTTGTCAATGCATCAAAGACGTTCAAGCAAGTAGTTATCGACGCAGAGGATCAAGACAAAACCCTCTCTTTCTCAGTGCTCCTCAAGCATCTCAAGCATAATGTCTTGCTCACGTGTATCTTCTCACACTCGACCGAGTTGGGTCTTCTTCTCTTTGAAGTCGGTGATCTAGCAAAGAAAATAGGAGAACTAGTAGAGAAACAATCGGGTAGGATTCACCCTGAAAGCCTAACATGAAAAGGAGGTTGAAAATATGGCGTCAGATGGAAAAAGTAAGGCTGCTCGAATCGACAGGATTCTTAATCGGCTTATGAAAAATGGGTACTCCTTGAATGGCTGTGTGGTTATCAATGAACGTGGCCTAGTTGTCGCCTACAAATCACTAATCTCTCTTTCTGGAGCAATGCTCGCAGCGATGGTTGCTCTAGCTTCTAAAACCGCATTCCGTATTAATGAAAACCTGTCTCTAGGGAGCTTTGAAGCTATTTCTATAACATCCTCTGATGGGTTCCTTTCGGTTTGTGACTTCCCGGTGGGTGATAAAATCTTCCGAATTGGCGCTATCACATCCTCTCGCTACAAGCGCAGCTACTTCCGGAAACGGAAAATTCAACCCTCTGAGCTTGAAATAGACCTTAGCGAAGCTGCCCTCCAAATCTGCCAAATCCTCAAATCATAGAATGGAAATGACTGAAACACAAAGGAGATGATAATGGTTGAGTGCACGTATAAGAAAACTGGAGGCAATTCTTCATAAGCTGTTAGAAGCCAGTGAAATTGTAAGTTCTGCAGTGGTCAGCAACAAAGGGCGAATAATGGCCGCCACCCTCGGTAAAGGGATAGACGAAAAAGCAGTTTCGAGCATGGCAGCAGCGATGCTTAGTATCGGCGAACGAGTCGGTAGCGTACTAGGCACAGGAAAAACCCAGTCTCTGTCGATTGACTGTTCGAAGGGGTTAGTGCTGCTACGGGCCATGCCCAATACTGTTCTCATCGCCACCGCTCCAGCTGACGCGAATGAAGGTCTCATTGATCACGAACTAAATCAAGCCGTCCAAGAAATTAGTCAAATACTATAGCCCAACAAATTTCAATAGATAAGTTAGGAAAAATAGGGCATTACCGGAGCGAGCAGAAGCCAACATCTGAGACACAACAACAGCCCTTTCCCTTCCCATCGGTGGTGTAATGTTCTGCTATTATGTTCCCCAGTAATCATTGGTTTTTAATAAGAGGGATTTATAGCTAGCTCGTTTTTTACTGGCATAATGAATAGATTTAAGCTGGCAGCTATTCAGTGCCAAACCAGAAGGCATGAATAAAACGAATATTGGAGCTTAACTTAAATGACAGTGTTGGTCGATGACGCGGGGTGGGGTGATCCCGTTGGAGGTGTTATCCTTGGGATTTTCCGGGCAGAAACCCAGGAATATCTGTCTCTCGAGATCGAGGTCACTCACTTTCAGTCACCCAACTTTACTCAGCGAACATACTTGGAACGAGGATTAGAACTTGTATTACGCGGGTTCCGCTGCCTTTCGGTCCAAAAGGATGAGCCAATTCATGTTTGCCGGGGTGTGGTGCTAGACCGAGTACGAGAGGGGTTGGCTGAGCGAGGATTTGAAGTAATTCCTACAAAGATTGAGGGGAGGCTTCAGGAACTTGTAGAAGCAAGTCTTGTCGAATCGCTAGCACAGCTTGGTCTCCCTGATATCCCCACTGTTAGTGGTAAGGAACGGTTCTTTCGTCAACTAGAGTGGATTCAGCGGGATTTGCGTCGTCGTGAACGTTATGTAAAAACTGGTTGGAAGAACTGGCCCACAAAGCTGCGTCACTGGAAGCCGAGGTGGCGTCAGAGACACCGTGGACCTACGTCACCACCTGTTATTATCAAGCTAGGTGGTAGCGTCATAACTGATAAGACAAAACCCTCCACCCCTCGTCTAGACACAATTGATATGCTTGTTAGGGAAATCGCTGCAGTGGAATCACATCCGATAATCCTGGTTCACGGGGGTGGATCCTTCGGGCACTTTCTAGCAGAGAAATACGAACTACATCACGGTGGTCACTCCAAGACAAAGAAACTCGGTGTCACCCAAACATTCTACGAGATGGCAAGGTTGGGACAGATTATTCTCTCCGCCTTCGAGAAAGCGAATCGCCCCGCTGTATCGATCCATTCGTCTTCAATTATTGTTACCCTGAAAGACAGAATCGCACACATGGATTTAGAAGCCCTCAGATTCTTTCTTAATGGAAAATTCATTCCAATCCTTTCAGGCGACGTTGTAGCGGACAGTGTCACTGGGTTCACTATCCTGAGTGGCGACCAGATTGTAATGTATCTTGCCCGTCTACTCAAAGCTCCACTGGTCATCTTCGCCTCAGATGTCGACGGCCTCTATACTGCTGATCCAAAACGTGATTCATCAGCACAACGTATTCCACTTATAACACCTGACACAATGGAACAAATTCTAGAACAAGTTTCGATGGGCGCTGCAGAAGGCGCTGCAGATGTCACTGAGGGAATGCGTGGTAAAATCACCGAAATCTTCAAGGGTCTTCCCGAATCGGGTGAAGCAATTGTATGTGACCTCCGTCAACCAGGCACACTTGCTCGAGTCCTAGCAGGAAAAGAAGTGCCCTGCACGCGCCTTCGCCAAAGTTCCTCCCACTAAGTCAAACAGGGGAATCCTTGAGCCAGTTCCTCGGAATCAGGAGATAAGGCGTTTGTAGAGTTTAACCCGCCGATCAGTGACGATGTTGTTTGTGGGGGTAAGGTTCTTGTTCCGCGCTTTAGCAGGGTTAATTTCAGCTACTAATAATTGAGGTCTCCTAGATCGTCCTCGGGTTAGTATGTCGCCATTGGGGTTAATGATTTGGCTCTGTCCAGTGAATTCAAGTTTACCTTCGGTACCCACGCGGTTAGCGGTGATTGAAAAGATGCGGTTTTCAATACTTCTGGCAATCATCACCCGCTGAGCTAAAGGGAGAACAAGGTTGGCAGGATGACAGAGCACTTCACAGCCCTCAAGCATCAGGATTCGCGCTAGCTCTGGGAAGGCCCAATCAAAGCATACCATCACTCCCAGCTTCACGCCGGGTAGTGTGTAAACCGAGGGTATCTGGTTACCAGGCGAGAATAGTTCGTGCTCTGAACCGAAGAGGTGAAGCTTCCGGTAACTGCCAAGAAATCCTTCAGGACCCGCCACGACTGCGCTGTTGTATATCTGATTTCTTTTGCCCAGTTCAGCTAATCCCCCTACAATAATCATCTGGTGGGTCTGTGCAAGGTTTAACCATAGTTGGGTTGTTGGTCCCTCTGGTACCGGCTCTGCCAATGGAGCTAATTCCTTTCGGGAAGTAAAGTTGTAACCAGTCACGCAAAGCTCAGGAAACACTAATAGTTGAACGCCACGCTGAGCGGCTCGCCGACAATACCGACCAATAAGTGAACGATTTTCGTCAGGAGAAGCAAACTGTGGTCGTATTTGGGCTGCTGCAACTTTCATCAGTGCATTCCTCGCATCATCTACACCTTCTGGTCACCTTATCAGCCTTCGTATTTATGAAGTGGGCTACATGTAGATGCAAAAAATACCCGTATACCTCCTGCTTTTTCACTATTCTTTCGAGAAATTTTGGGCGCTTTAAGTAGGGCAATAGAAGTTCCCGAGTAGCCATCCACTCGTAGTCCTAGGTGTTGGGAGTCCATGAAACGCATTGATTCCATAAAATCACAAATCGAAGTTCTCCGAGGGATTCGAGGCATGGAAAATGCCTTCCTAGCCCAACAAGACGGACATCCTATTACAAGCGCGGGCGTCTGGCTTAGCAAAGACGAAATCTTTGGCGTTTCAGCGGCTGCCTCTGCAATTTCTGCCGTTGCTCGCCGACTTCACGAATCCTACAGGTACACTCTGATTGAAGGTGAACGAACTAAATTCCTTATCGTAGCCCTCAAAGGCAATCCCGAATATTTCCTCGCGCTCACGACAAGGCCCAAAGTCAACCTGGGCTCACTGTTTCAGTTTGTTAATCACTGTACTGAAAACATCGCTCACCTTCTCAACGACGCCGATAATATTCCTCCCCTACGGAGCTACAACTCCCGTCAAACTGAAACTGTCACAAGTAGATTTGATAAAACAGCTATTCCCAGTTTACCTTCATCAATATCCGCTCCGACATCCACCCAGTCAATAGTCCTCACTGAAGCAACAGTAGCTAAGCTAAAAGACCTCCTTGACGATTTCAGCAACCTGATTAGTGGGGTCAATAACTCCTTCATCTCATTAGCCGGGGGTTATCCTGTTGCTCTAGCAGGACTTCCCAGCACCCGCTACGGCACCCTTTGTGCATACACCTTTAGTTTATTCGATACCTGTAGGAAAATTGCCTGGTTGACCAAGCGGACGGGCATCGATCAAGTGACAATCGATTACGGTAGAAATCATCATTTTATCTATAACGCGGGGCAAGGAATCTTCAGCACAACTCTATCGAAGGATAATATTCGCCTTGGTTTTCTCAGGCTATTGATTCCAACCTTCATATTAAGAATCAGGGAGGCGCTCCACAAGGCTGCTCAAACGCCTGATGAGCCAAAGCTCCGACCGCCAATTGAGCAGTTCATCGAAACTCTCTCCGCTGGAACCTCCTCACGCAGAGCAACGGGTTGAATCAAACATGCTGATTGATTGGGCTAATAAAACCATACAAACCAAAATAGTATATTACGGACCAGCAATGAGCGGAAAAACAACAACTGTTCGTTCCCTCTTTAGCCAGTTTGACCAAGCAGATAAAATCGAGTCAATCGAAACAACAACTGGCCGCACCCTCTTCTTTGACTACGGAGCCCTAGATGTAGAGCGGGGCTCATGGAAGCTCCGTGTTTTTGTCTGGTCTGCTACTGGGCAAGATTACTATGCTGAAACCCGATCGACAGTCCTCGCTGGTGCTGATGGCATCATCTTCGTCGCCGACTCACAGCCCCACCTGCTAGAAGACAACATCCGCTCTTGGCGTGAACTCCAAGGTTTCTACAGTGATCGGCTTGGAACTAATCCATCTGTGTTAATCTGTATGAACAAGTTTGATATGTCGTCAACACTTACCCGTGAAAAGATAACTAATGGACTTGAAATTAAAAATGGACTTCAAGTGATGTCCACGATTGCTCCTTCGGGTTGGAATATCGTTGAAGCTTTCTCAGCAATAGTGCAAAGTATTCTACGCAGGTGCGGCCGATAGCAACATTCGACATATCTAAATATTCAAGTCTGCTAACAGAGGGAATATGACGCGAGTTACGGTTCTGGGCGGCTGCGGCACTGTCGGTAGCATAGCTGTTAGGACGCTAACCGAACTTGGTGATTTCTCTGAAATCATAGTCGCTGACATTGATACAACAAGAGCAGATTGGCTGGTCAAAGATATTGGGGGAGACTGCCTTTCAGCAATAAGCTGCGACGCGACAGACCCTAACAGCATCAAGGCAGCCATCAAGGGATCCGATGTGGTCCTGAATTGTGCAGGTCCCTTCTACATCCTTGCCCCAATCATATTGAAAGCTGTCATCGAAGAAGGCATTAATTACGTAGACGTATGCGACGATGTCGATGCCACCATTGAAATCCTCAAAATGGACAAGGCAGCCAAACGCGCAGGAATATCTGCTCTGATTGGGATGGGCAGTTCACCTGGAGTAGCCAATTTACTGGCTCGCTTCTGTGCAGAGCAAATGCTAGAAGAAGTCGAATCGATTGACATTTTACACGCTCACGGCGGTGAGCCCCATGAAGGCGCTGCTGTAATCGGTCACCGCATCCACTCGATGTCAATTGACATCCCAGTTTTCCTCGACGGAAAGGAGAAAACAGTCCAGTTCTTCGAAGAGGACGGCATTGCACTTCAAGAGGAGGTAGATTTCCACCTTATAGGAAAATACAGGTGCTATCCTTATCCCCACCCTGAGACCGTGACTATTCCGAAATACATTCCTTGCAAGAGGGTCACAAACCTGGGTTGTGTGATACCGCCTGAATACTACAGCTTGATCATGAACATCGTCAAACTCGGCATCACCAGCGACCAACCAATCAAAGTGAAAGGAAACAAAGTATCACCCCTAGACTTCATCACAGCCTACATCCTCGACGAACGGGAAAAAATCCTCAAAGAAACTAGCTTCGGGATGCAGCGGGGATGCCTGAAGATTGTGATCAAAGGAAAAAAGGAAGGCAAGCCACACCAATACAATTTTTCCATGGCATCAATTGGCCAATCAATGGGCGAAGGAACCGGGATCCCAGCTGCAATAGGAGCAACCCTAATGCACCGAGGAAAGATCCAAGAGAAGGGAGTCCTTCCACCGGAAGCTTGTGTCAACCCGATGGACTTCCTCGCTATCATGCAAGATTTTCTGAAACTTGAAGGGATAACTGGAAAGGGATCCCCCCTCATCATAGAATCCGTAGACGCCGAAGGAAAGGTAAAGCAGCTCTCATTATGAAAAGGACAATGGGAACCAGAAAATTAGTATCATAACGCAAACTTCATATGTATTATTGCAGCTATTATAATTAGAGGTTTGGCTGTCAGAAGGATTCTTGAGTAATCAGGAGTATCTTTCGTAGTCTCTGGTTCCCGTCTCGGAAAGCCAGAAACCAGTAAGGTGAATGAACATAACAGGAGTCTAGATTCAAGTGATGTTCTTCAAAGTACTCTTTTTGGGCGAAGGCGGTGTGGGAAAGACCAGTCTGCTAAAACGGTATGTCGAGGGCACATTCACAGAAGACATGAAACAAACCGTCGGCGTCGATTTTGCCTCCTGCGAAGTAAGCTGCGACGGCTGGGAGGCAACTCTTCAGGTCTGGGACCTAGCAGGTCAGATGCACTTTCGAGAACTTGTAAGTTACTATTTCGCTGGGAGTCTTGCTGCTATCGCTGTTTTCGACATCAGTATATTGACGACGATGGACGCACTAGAGGACTGGATTACTCGCCTCTTCAAAACTGAGGGGAAGATGCCCCTAGTAGTTGTTGGCAACAAGAGTGACCTCCGGGGGGTTCTCCCCGAAGCTCATCCATTTATCTCACAAGGAGCTGGGCGACGCTTCGCAGAAAAATATGGTGCAGCTTACATTGAAGCTTCAGCGAAGGAGGGGAACGGCGTTTACCAGGTCTTCGACCAGATCACCCGTCTTCTAGCCGAACGCTACCCCAGCCCTGAAGATAGCCCTTCAGTTTGGGACTAAGAAAACCAAGACGTGCTCACCCTTGCTAGAATTATCAGAGGACTAGTGAGGAAATTCCTATTGATATTTGTCTAGCCCGCAGCCTCCTCATCAACTCTATAAACCATCATGGATTTCCAGAGCAGGTAAAAATATTAAAACACTAGTTCAATTAAAATACAATAACAGGAAAAGATTGACACAGAGCTAGTGAAAGAATGAGAAGCGTATTCAAAGTACTCTTCATCGGTGAGGGCGGGGTAGGAAAAACAAGCCTACTCAAGCGACATACTACCGGATGGTTCGAAGCCGGCACCAAATTAACTGTCGGTGTGGACTTTGCGGTCAAGCACGTTTCTCGTAACGGCTGGATGGCTACTCTGCAAATTTGGGACGTAGGAGGGCAGATGAGGTTTCGTGGCATCACCCACGCGTACTTCCGGGGGGCGCGTGCTGCTATAGCTGTCTTCGATGTTGCTCGACCTTACACGCTAGAGCGTCTATCAAACTGGATTGCTAGGCTCTACGAAGTGGAGAGCGATGTGGTTCTTGTGATTGTTGGCAACAAAACCGACTGCCGCGATAATCCAGACCTTCCACAGCCCCCAACAAGCCCTGAGCAGGGACAAGCCTTTGCAGAGAAGTATACGGCTCCTTATGTTGAGGCTTCAGCGAAGGACGGGAGCGGAGTAGCTGAGATTTTTAATGAGGTTACACGCCTTCTCGCTGAACGTTTCCCTGCCTAAGTAATCTTGTTCGAGTTCACGAGGCAGCTTATTCCCCTAATAGATGAAGGCTTGCTAAGACTTAAAGCTAAAAACGTATAGCACATCTTTCAATCTCGAGTAAACGACGGGAACCACGCGGTGGTGGCACAAATCCCAGAGACCCCTCCCTCTAAACCCAGAAAACCCCGAATTGGCGTATTTGTATGTGAGTGCGGCCGCAATATCGCAGGAGTCGTCAACTGTCACGCTCTAGCTGATGGCGCCTCGAAGCTAGACGGCGTAGTGTGCACTAAGGTCAACAAGTTCACTTGTGCAGACCCAGGTCAAGAAGAGATCAAGGCTGCTATTGAGGAACATAAACTAGACCGGGTCGTTGTTGCTGCCTGCACTCCCCGTATGCACGAGCCTACTTTCCGGCGCACTACTCAAGACGGTGGTCTAAACAAATTCTTCTTCGAGATGGCCAACATTCGCGACCAAGGGACTTGGTGCCATTCAAGCGATCCAGGGGGTTGCCAGGTACGTGCAGCCGACCAGATTGCAGCTGCTGTCGCTAAAGCCCATCACCTAAAACCCCTTGAGGTTCTCAAAGTAGACGTCACGCCAAAAGCCTTGGTTATTGGTGGAGGCGTTTCTGGAATCCATGCAGCCCTTGATATCGCTGATGCAGGCTACAAGGTTTACCTTGTTGAGCGCTCACCAACTGTTGGCGGCATCATGGCACTTCTCGACAAGACCTTCCCCACACTAGACTGCAGCATATGTATTTTGGGTCCCAAGATGGCTGAAGTATCGCGACACCCCAACATCGAGTTAATAACCTTCGCTGAGGTTACCAAGGTAGAAGGGTTTGTGGGGAACTTTACTGTTCAGGTCACAGAGCGTCCTCGCTTCGTTGACCCTGACAAATGCAACTCTTGCGGAGAATGCACGAAGGTATGCCCTGTTGCAGTTCCAAACAACTTTGACGCCAACTTGGGATGGCGCCCCGCCATCTGGATACCCTACCCTCAAGCAGTTCCCTCATCCTATCTGATCGACATTGACCACTGCCTTGGGCTGAAATCCGGTTCCTCATCGTCCTGCCTGATGTGCGATGAAGCCTGCAAGGAATCCGGTGCTGACGCCATTATCCCGGATGACGAGGAGAAAATCCACACCCTCGAAGTGGGAGCAATAATAGTCGCAACAGGATACGAACCCTACGATCCAACACCAATCACCGAATATGGCTACAGCGTCTACCCCAACGTGATTACTGCAATGGAACTAGAGCGGCTAATAAACTCGGCAGGACCCACTGAAGGTAAGGTAGTTCGCCCCTCAGATATGCAGAAACCCCACCGCATCGCCTTCATTCAATGTGTGGGTTCTCGCGACGAACGCACACACATTTGGTGTTCAGGCTTTTGTTGCATGTACACTATAAAAAACGCTCTTCTTCTGCATGAGAAATACCCTGATGCAGAAATCACCATCTATTACATGGATATTCGTACTACATTCAAGGATTATGAAGAATTCTACCGGCGCGCCCGCCTAGCTGGCATCCGCTTCCAGCAAGGCCGCCCAGCAGAAATCAGTGAAAATCCTGCTACTCAAAACCTCATCGTTCACGCTGAAGACATCTCCACAGGCCGCCCCACTCGGCGAGAATATGACCTAGTGGTCCTCAGCACTGCCGCTATCCCCAGTAAAGGAACCGAAGAACTTGCCCGAGTCCTGAATGTACCAGTTGGTCCCTCCGGTTTCTTCATGGAAGCGCACCCCAAGCTTAAACCAGTGGATGCCGCCACCGAAGGTGTCTTCTTCTGCGGCTCCGCTCAAGGACCAAAGGACATCCCCGCTAGCGTAGCTCAGGGTAGTGCAGCATCCTCACGGGCACTCCGGATTATCACCCAAGACGAGTGGGAAATAGAACCCATCGTCGCCGAGGTCAACCCTGATCTATGCCGCAACACAACGGTCAAATGTGGCATCTGTGTGAAGCGCTGCGCTTATGGTGCAATAACCGCAGAGCCAGGTAAAGCGGCTTTTGTCACATCAGCCAAATGTCATGGTTGCGGAACATGCGTTGCAGAATGCCCAGCGAATGCAATTACCCAACATCACTTCACAGACGCACAAATTATGGACCAAATCGCCGCTCTCCTCGAAGACAGCCCTGAAGACAAGGTCCTAGCAATGCTATGCAACTGGTGTAGCTACGCAGGAGCCGACCTTGCAGGAATCAGCCGCTACAACTACCCCACGAATGTTCGCGGTGTCAGGATGATGTGTTCAGGTCGGTACTCGGAACATTTCGTCTTGGACGCATTTCGTCGAGGCGCTGGGATGGTGCTTTTGTCTGGGTGCCGTTTAACCGAAACAGGATCAGACTGTCACTATATTAGCGGTAATGTCTGGGTGGAGAAAAGATTCAATCGTATCGCGACGAGATTGAAGAAGATGGGCATCGATGAACGCCGGTTCCGGCTAGAATGGGTTTCCGCTGCGGAGGGTGACAAGTGGGCCCATGTTATAACCGAGATGACCGCTCACCTAAAGGAGATTGGCCGAGACGCCATCATTGCGGAGAATGAGCGGATACGTCCTGAACTGGAAAAACGTTTGGAACGACTCCTAAATCCACCGAAGCCGAAGTCCAAGGCAAAAACCTAGCAAGGTGTCTAAATGAGTGTAGAGAAGCGCTTACAAGAGATGGCTGAAAAACTCTCTAAACGCATTGATACTCTATCATGTTTTGCCTGCGGTACTTGCGTGGCTGCCTGCCCAGTCTCGCGGGAGACAGGCGCTGAGATCTATCATCCACGCCGCTTTGTACGTGTCACCTTGGAGGGAGAAGCACGTCGACTATTAGAGGCTCCTGAACTTTGGCTTTGCACTAGCTGCCATGCTTGTCTGGAGCATTGCCCACAAAAAGTTCCTGTTTCCGAACTAATCCTCGAATTGCATAACCTTGCCTGTTCCCTAGGTATTGGCCCCAAAGACATAGCGGCAGAAGTGGAGAACATACTTGCATCAGGCTGGGCGCTGGCGCCAAGCGAATCAGTAAACAAACGGCGCGAACAGCTCGGACTTCCACCCATTCCACTGAAAAGCCGTGGCAGCAAAGACCTCCGTAAAATCGCCAAGGCAACTGAACTCAACAAGCGGCTGAAAAGAATCAAGGAACGTCGTGAGGCACAGGCTGCGGAAGCCGGAGGAGAAACCTGATGGCACAGCAGACATGGGCACTATACCTGGGCTGCGTAATCCCGAACAGATTACCCTTCATGGAGCTGGCGGTGAGGGAAACGCTACGCCACTTCAATATTCCCACAAGAGAAATCGACGATTTCACATGCTGCCCTAATCCACTAACACTTCCTCATATTGACCACCATGCAGCTCTGGCAATTACTGCTCTAAACCTGGCTGTCGCTGAAGAACAGGGGCTCCCGATCTTGACTCCGTGCAATGGCTGTTTTGAAATGCTAAAGGGCGCTTCCGTACGTCTCAAGGGCGACAAGGAACTACTAGGGCAGGTCAATGAGATTTTGGCAAAAACAGGGCACGAATACAAGGGAAAAACTGAGGTCAAGCATTTCATCCAACTCCTCTTCGAAGATATCGGTCCAGAGGCAATCGCCAACATGGTTGAACGTCCCCTCACAGGCCTTCGTGTTGCCCTTCACATTGGTTGCCATATCGTCCGCCCCAGTCACCTACTCGGTGTCGATAACGGAAAGCGCCCAACACTCCTATACAAGATGGTAGAGGCACTTGGTGCAAGAACCGTTCGCTACCAAGACGAAATGGACTGCTGCGGAAGCGGTACACGCCCAGTGAACCGTGACCTTTCCCTCAAGATGACTGGAAACAAGCTTTCCCACATGAAGCAGGCAGGAGCAGACGCCCTTGTTGTCATTTGCCCAGCTTGCGCCTTACAATTTGACCTTCTCCAGCGGTTGGCACTACGCCATACCGAGAACCAAGATCCCTTGCCAGTATTCTATTATCCTGAGCTGCTCTGTCTAGCGCTCAGAACACCGCCTGATCGGTTAGGGTTCAGTCAACACCGAGTCAAGGTCGACTCCGCCCTCGCTAAAATCCCTCTTCTTCAAGTAGCCTAGCATCACATTACAGCTTACAGCGAAAATGCCCCTTTTATGGGAGTCGAAATGTCGAATCGTCTAGCTAATGAATTGCGCCGGAAAGCCACAAAGTGGGGTGCCGACCTAGTGGGCTATGCTCCCACGACCAGGTTTGCTAAATATCCCGTAGAGCACCAGCCAACAAAGGATTTTACAATGACCCAGACCGTCATTGTTCTTGCTCTGCAAATGGCTGATCCCATCATTTATTTATGGCTCCACGCTCCGCCTGATTCAGGTGCGGGGCGGATGTCGACGGGACGAGCTTTTGAAGACGAAATCCTACGGGGTATCTGTT
>CBDVBC010000009.1:0-13665 GCA_965372125.1 Candidatus Hermodarchaeota archaeon
CTTCCTAGTCCGACGCTTACGCTTCGGCTTCTCCTCCTCCGCCGGCTTCTCCTCAACCTTCTTCCTAGTCCGACGCTTACGCTTCGGCTTCTCCTCCTCCGCCGGCTTCTCCTCAGGAATAACATCCTCCGACGGTATCACAACTTCTTCTTCTGTAAGTGTCTCCGTAGGGGTTCCCTCAACTTCTGTACTTTCCTCGCTAACCTCAGTATATTCCTCAATCGAGGAAGCCTCTTCCAATGGAGCTTCTTCCTCAGTGATTTCAACCTCGGTAATTGTTGGAGCAGGAGGTGTTTCAGGTTCGCGATGTTGGATTATTGGCTTATCAGGGCTAACAGCACCAGGTTTCATAATCCTGACCTGAATGCCTATCACTCCTTGCTTCATAACAGCAATTGCGATGCCATGACTTACATTCGTTCGAACTGGTTCGCCAGTTTTTGAGACAAAGCCACTACAGAATTTTTGGTATCGGGAACGGCGACTAGTGAGTTTGCCCTTGATAGAGATTTCACAGCCTGTAACACCAGTATGCATGATGCGGCGAAGAACTCCATAGGACGCTCGGCGGAAGTGGTCACCACGTTCTAATCTCTGAGCGAGGCGTTCAGCCATTACAAGAGCGTTATGTTCAGGGATTTCAACTTCGGTGACTTCGATTTGTGGTGCCTCTAAATCGAATAGTTCCTCGAGGTCTTCAGTTAGCTGTCGCACTGTTGTTCCCCGCCGCCCAATAACCATACCTGGTCGCGCAGCGGAGATAATTACTCGAGTGCCCAGTGGGGTCTTGTGGAGTTCAACTCCAGCATAGCCCGCCCGTGATAATTCTTGACGTAAGAAATCGTCAATCCTCACAAATAAAAGACCTCTCTTAATGAAATGAGCTTCTGCAGGCATCGCTAACCTTCCTCCGTGAGGACTACTTCAATATGTACTAGCTGCTCATCGTATGCTGTTGCCCGACCATGCGCCCGCTCTATTATTCGGCGTAGAACTCTACCAGGATAAGCCGAAATATGACTTATCCGAAGACGCTCAAGATCTAGTCCTTTAAAGTCAGCATTGTTCTCAGCGTTTTCGAGCACCTTAAGAATTATCTTGGATGTTTTGACAGGAAAGCGACCGGAATCTGCTTTGCGCAGACCCCGACGGTGAGCGACCTTCTTGTCATGTCGCCGATATGGTACCGCCTGGCGCAAAGCGATGACTTCCTCTAGGTAGCTCTTCGCTGTATCGATACGAAGGCCGCGCAGTTCTTGACATACTTCACGTGCTGCCTTTGGGGAAATACGAACTTCGCGTCCGCTAGCCTTAGCGGTTTTGTCAGGGTCTAGCCCGATGATGGAATACCCGTAATGAGGCATAAGGTTCATGACCTGCTACTTGTTAGTTCACTCGCGTACGAGGTTCAACATCGAGGAGCAAAGAACAGTAGTTGTCACGTTCCCTTTTGCTAGGGATGCTGAATCCTGGCACAACGCCTAACTCCATCTGAAAGACGGAGTGGAAGAGTGAGAAGCGGGGTGCCCTATATAAGAATTCTGTTCAGCCATTCATTCCTGTGACTTGAGAGTGAAGGGTTTGGAGCCTGACAGTAGTTTCTCTGGCAGCACATCTTTGTGTTTTCTTAGAAAAGCAAGGTCGGCTTCCTTGTCACGCTGCGTATCCGGCAACAGCTCTGGAACACCGACGATGCGGGATCCAATGGGATAGAACCGTCTACACTTTTCGCACCGTAAGACACCCTCAAGAACCTCCAGCCTATGAAGAAAGTCGACGAGAGGTTGTAGTGTTGTTGGTGAGGGTTTCTGCTTCGCTAGACCAGCGAAGGCGTTCCGTGCTGCTGCAAGCCATTTGTCAACATCTTTGTTACTTGACAGATTATGAACTGGTCCTAGAGAAGGCTCACTAAGTACACCCTTCTTGAAATGGAGGACAAGTTCCTTAGCCAAACTCGCTGAATCCTTCAACTCGTTTGACTCGACTTCTATGATATGAACAGTGAGGGGGTGCTCCTTACAAATTGGACACGCCAGAATATTAAGCAACCACGGCTTCAACAAAGAACCCCCAGCAAACACTAAGTGTACTCCAGCCCCCTCACGCACAATCCTTCTTAAAAGTATGCTGTTAACCTGAAGGTGTAGTGTTCACGTAGATGAGAATGCTTTTTTCGGTCTCAAACCAAGTCCTTCTCATGGCATCTCTGCTGGAACACATAGCCTTCTCTGGCCTCATTGCTCTCCCCCTCGCCAAGAAACCTAAATGGATACTAGGACTGTGCTGGGTCGCTATGCTCCCCGACCTAGACATCTTCCTAGGTCTACACCGCGCGGCCTTCCACTCACTACTAACCCTACTACCAGTCTGCGCCGTCCTCGTTATATCAGCACGTAACTGGTGCCCTCACCTATACGAACCCGCACTTTTCGCCTCCTTCTGCCTGCTCAGCCATACATTCTTTGACTTCCTCGGCGGCTACGTCGCACTCCTATGGCCCCTCATCCCCCTCTCCATCCAACTCAATGTCTACATCCTACTCGTTAATACTGGCACGCATCTCATACCTCAACTCGTAATCGAGCCTTTCCTTGCCCCCCTCTCAGAAGTGACCGCCCCAGGCACAGCCTTACTGCTGTCCCCCCTTGATGTAACCCTCTTCCTCCTCTTCCTCACCCTAGCAATCACCAAAGCCTGGCCCACCCTCAAGCCCAACCTCCACCGTCTTTTCCAAAGACCAACCTAGCCTACACCAAGCTCACCCACAAGGCGGTACACTCCTCGCCTAACGCGCGCAAACACGCCCTGCTTCACCAGCTTCGCCATCCTATCCGCCAAATACGCCCCATACCTATCTGTAACCAGCTGACCCAATACTGAATCGTTCCTCAACCCCTCCAAGGTAACCTCACCACCCTTCGCCTCCGCCAAGGCAAGAATATGTACACGAATCACACCCGAATTCTTCAACTTCTCAGCAAACCCAGCATCCAATAGCCGCCGCACCCGCACAACCTCCCGCCGACGACCACCCAACCACTCCTCAAACCCCACCTTCCCACTACTAAACCAACGATAACTCATCATTGCCTTCCCCAAGAAATCACACTGCTCATAACGAGGTGCCAACCCCGAACCAAAGGCCACAACAACACCATCACCCACCTCCCGCACACCCCAACCAACAAGCCCCGCCAACGCAACCACCCAACGCCCACTCATCCACTGACGACCACCCCGAAGATAACCCCGAACCGTCGTCTCCGGAACACCAGCCGCCCGCACAACAGCAGCCGCCGACCCAAACTGCCCCAACAACTCCTCACATAACCGCCCCACAAACTCATTCGACAAGACCAGCCTGTCACCAACATCCCACCCACGACTAAACACCCGCTCCAAGAACCGCCTACCAGCCAAAGTCGTCTGATAATAGGTCGTGAACTTACGCTTCTCAACCCTCCTCAGCCACCCCAACTTCCTGAGCCTCTGCACAACCGGGAACAAAAAATCCTCCCGCAAAGTAAACCGACGCGCCAAACTACCCACAGACCCAGGCTCCCCCAACCCCACCAAAACAAGAAAATCCAAATCAAAACCATCCAACCCCCTCTCCTCATGCACCACATCACACTCAAGCTGAAACTCTAACCTTTCAGCACGCTCAGGATGCGAAAAACCAACATTCTCCGAATACCAACGATACAAGGGTCGATACACATTCAAGATAAACCAATTCTTACACGGTTTCACCAGCCCGACAGACTTCGATAACTCCTCAAACTCCTGCGGAGGTAATGTGGCTTCCATTAACTCTATGACCAACCGGCGCATCTGTTTCAAAATAGTCTCACCACCTGATGTGAACCGGATACTATGCGCCCCTACATGCCCATCATCATCTCCAAATGTTCTAACCATCTCTGCCTTCAACTCCAACGGTAACTCAAAGAACCTAGCCGGCAAAGCGCCTTTCAATTCATCAAACTCTGCATCTGGGTACCAATAACGGAAAATATAGCCTAGCCATTGGGTTAGCGCTACATATGACCGAGCGTGCCGCGTTTTGTCAACATATTCCCGCGTACACCCTGAAACATCACCCAAAATTTGGGAAAGGCACTTACTAAATTGACTGCGGAGAAAATCATTGCTATTCGAATACATTGGAACCTTAGTTGAACCCTTCTCCTTAGGAATGAACCCGTCTCCAATCATGTGAACAATAACTCGCACTAAATTTGCATCTTCACGAAATGGCAGTTTCGGGGACCAAAGTATTCCTGATCTACCATAACCCTTCAGCCCGATAACGTTCTTTTCAAGTTCTGAAACGGGAATAGACCAATTTTCGCATTCCTCTATTTTTTCTATTAGCCTTTGTAATTTATCCAATCGAAGAAAAGGTGGATTCTCACTATTTCGGCAACTTGCTATCCATTTCTTGATGGTAACAAGTGTAACCTCTGCAATATCAGCAACTCTGTCTACTGATAAATGGCTAAGCAGCTTCATAAAAAATTCTGATGCAAAGTCAGGATTGAATGCTATGTAGATTAGGTCATAAGGAAGATTAGAGAGATGAAAAGCTTGTTGCTCTTCTTTCACTAGATAACCCTATGTTGTTTTGTTAAAGAGTATAAAAACGCCACAAACGAAGTTTATATTAATAATGCTGTTAAAATATAAAACAAATGTTTAACTTATTTCAGCGGCACATATTGGCTTCCCCTAGTTGCTCCGATGCCGGGGTGGCCGTGGCGGACGGCTTTGTTGGTGGGGGAGTATTCTCCGAGGTAGTGGCCTATGTTTTCTGTTGTGATTGTTAGGGGGAGGTATTCTTTGCCGTTGTGGATTGCTATTGTTTGGCCGACCATTTCGGGGAGGATTATCATGTCGCGGTTGTGGGTTCGGATGGTTTGTTTTTGGCCTCTTTTGGTCTGTTGGCGTGCTTTGCGGAGGCGTTCGAGGAGCTTGCGTTGGCGGGGTGCGAGGCCGCGTCGGAGGCTTCGGCGTTGGCGGCTGGGTAGGAGTTGGATGAATTGGTCCATGGGCATTTTCTGGAGGGTTTCCAGGTCGTTACCGCGGTATTTGAATTTCCTTGCCATGGTATGTCACTGTTCCACATTGGAGGCTGCTTCCCTCATTTGGTCGGGGATTTTTAAGGGTTTTCCCACCGGTTAGACCAGGACCGAAGTGGTAAGCGAGGGAAGAATGATAAGGGCGTCTGTGGGCTTCAGAATTTAAGGTAATCTCGGATGACGAAGTCTAAGCTTAGGGCACTGGTCACTGGCGCCGCGGGGTTCATTGGAAGCCACCTCGTAGATACCTTGCTGAAGCGTCGGTATAATGTGATTGGGTTTGACAATATGACGACCGGCCGTCTCTCAAACCTGCAACTTGCGCTGGAGTCCAAGGCGTTTACCTTGATCAAAGGCGATGTCAGGGATGTAGATGAGGTGCAGGCGGCATGTAGAGATGTTGATGTTGTTTTCCATTTAGCCGCCCTTACTAAAGTAGCGGAATCTGTACGGAATCCACGCATTTATCATGATGTAAACGTCACCGGCACGCTCAATGTGATAGAAAGCGTCATTGAAACCGAGGTGAAACGAATGGTCTTTGCATCAAGCGCCGCGGTCTATGGGACGCCAACCCAGGTACCCACTCCGGAAGATGCCCCAAGGAGACCCTTATCTCCCTATGGAGCGAGTAAGGTTGCTGGAGAGCTGTTTTGCCAGACAGTCACCGCCAATAACGCCGCAGAGTCGGTGCTTCTTCGCTTCTTCAACGTGTACGGTCCACGACAACTAGCCGAAGGTGAAGCTGGTGTCGTGAGCAGCTTCATTCACCGCGCCAATAACGGACAGCCGCTAGTTATTTTTGGAGATGGACATCAAACACGAGACTTCGTTTTCGTTGATGATGTAGTTGAGACAATGATCCGTGCTGCCACATATCAGATAAGAAAACCGCTGCCCATCAATGTCGGAACCGGACAGCCATTGTCTATCTTAGAGCTAGCAAAGGAGGTTCAGAGGCAAAGCCTAGGCGGCTCCTCGGAAATAGTCTTTGAGAAGACGCGGTCCGGCGACATCTATCACAGTGTGGCGGCGGTTGGAAGGATGCAACATCAACTCCAATTCAAGGCACAGCACAATATATCACAAGGACTCAGTAAAACCCTCAATCAGCAACAAATTAACTAGATTGGTTACGACGGTAGAGTTGTACTATACCATTATTGAAGACGAGGCAGATGCTTGCATGAGTAGCAAGCCAGTCTACAATATCCATATTCAAAGGAGTCCACTGGACACCAGAGGGCAGCCAGAAACCATTCTCCTCCATGTACTTGTGGATTCCAGCGAATGTGAAGGCTGTGGCGTGATCCCCGCCTACAAATAACTGGATTCCTCTCCCAACGTCTGTACTTCGCTCTAAATAATATTCGAGATAGTATGTGAAGAGATGATCTCCGACGATTACTGCATCAGTTGGTGCATGAGCTGCCAACCAATGGTTGCTAGTTTGGATAGGTGAGGTTACACTACAGCCGTAACCAAAAAACGGGTCATGGTTGAATGCGATCGTGGTGACTGGCAGTACTGCGAGAAGCCCAATGATTAGACCCGTCTGGACAATACGGGTGCGTCGAGGATGCGAAGCGGCATATGCGAAGACACCGATACCCGCTAAGGCGGATAAAGGTGCAAGGGAAAAAATGAATAATCGATAAGTCAGAATTAGGTTGATTGATGAGTGGCCACTGAAGAACGCATAGAACGATATTGCGAAGAGTGCGAACATCCAGGAGGAGAAGAGGATTTTAACCTGTATTGTAAGCCTCTCGATGGATGCTAGACCCATCCAAGCAAGAGTAATTGTCGCCAGCAGAGGAGCTAGTAATAGAAGGGTGGAAGTCGGAAGCACTGTAAGCGGGAAAATTGGGCGAAAGATAAGACTACCTATCAATGCGACCACTGCTACAATCATCAAACCACCAAGCACAAGCTTGAGATCGGTAGTCGTGCCAGTGGCTAGGAGTCGGCGTAGGTTGAGGGCTCCAAAAAGAACGATGTATGCAAACAACCCCACAACAAGACTGGTTGTATCTATTGGTAGTAAACCAGCGCAATTGAATATAACATAGTATAACAGGGCGAAGGCAAACACTGAGAAGTAGCCAAACGTTTGGAAGAGCCACGACCAACGTGTAAGTCCACCACGGCGAAGGCTGAACACCTGCGTGGAGATAACAGCAAAGAGAAGAGCTGTGCCTGCCACGAGAAAAGTTAGGTGATGTATTGGGATTATTACACCCACACAAATCACAACGGGTAAGACCCGCGTCACACGACCTGACGGGCGAGTGACGAAAACGAAGAGTGCAGCGGAGAGGAACAAGCGAGCTAACCCTTCTTTGTATGTAGTTCCCATGATTAGTGTGAGAGGGCTAGCAAAACCCATCAAGAGAAGGCTCGTTAGGGCAATCAACCCACTCCCTGTTAGTCGGCGGATGAGTAGATAGAAGAAGACAAGGGAAAGACTGCATAATAGCGGGATGAGAAATTGCCCCACTGCGATAGTGTCTATTCCGAGAAACGCTGAGAGGAGAGCGATAAGTATATTCAAACCAGGCCAGTGGTCTGCATAGTCACCGAAAATGTCAAAGTACCCCCAACGTAGAATACTGTCAGCCTTAGCAATGTGCACCCAAGGATCGGGGAGATACGGAGCTGCTAAAACGAATGCAGGAACCAGTCGTAGCCCTATGCATAAAACAAGCGCAGCGACTGTTACAACCGCCTGTAATCGGTCCCAGAAGGGTTTTGTTATAGTCTCCGTCTCATTAAACCTCCGATGAACTTATTGAAGAATAGTACCCGGTGGGATGGATGCCGCCCGGCGCGCTGGGTGTAATCCACCAATTATCCCACTTAATATCGCGGCTACTGCAGCAGCAACTAAGTTGAGGGGGTAGTAATGCGGAGCGATGTAAGTTCCGGCTAGAACGTAGGTTACTAAAATACTGATAGAATCAGCGAGAACAACACCTATGGCAACTCCTAGAACCCCTGCAGCTGTACCGATAAGGAGCGCTTGGACGAGGATAAGGGTCATAATACTTCGTCGGGGAGAGCCGAGCGCCCGTAACACAGCGATTTCAAAGACGCTTTGTTCAACAGTATTTTGCATAACGAAGTAGACACCAATAGCCATAACCAGTGAAATGACGAGTCCCAAGGCCCATAGAATTGCAAACAGCTGGGCGGTTGTGAGTTCAACATACTGGCTCATAGCCCGCTCTGGCAAGACCCGGATTCCCGGGACTGCAGCCTCCAAGGACGCTGCAGTATCATAGGACTGTGTGGGATCGTGCAGTTTCAATTCAATCAATGAATAGCCTTCGCCGAATGATGGTGCTAGTTGTTTCGCTTGAGATAGGGATACAAGAACTTCGAAATCGTGAGTTTGGTTCGATTCGAAGATTTGTAGGCATTCCAAAGTTTGAGAGGTGTGCTCCCAAGTTAGTGTTATATTGTCCCCTATTTCGACGCCCATTTGGTTGGCAAGTACATATCCCACAAATGCACCTGTTAATAAATTCGGGTGGGACAGATTTAGGGGGAGAGACTTCATCGAAGCAATTACATCTAGGGCAGCACCCCTTACAACCGTCGAGCAATTTGAAGCGGATCCATCAAGTGCAAAATCTGCAACTAGATATAACTGTGGACATGATTGAGCGATATTTGTATGATCTATAGAGTTTACTGTAGAATTTGAAAGCCTGCTATCAGTAATACTTGTAGAACTTTCGTTAAGAACAAGGAGGTAGGGAGAGCTAGTCAGAATGCCTGCTAATTGGTTTGAAGAGTAGGAAAATCCACCACCAATAGAAGTAGAGGTCACGATGAGAGCAACACAGAGCGAAATCCCCAATATCGCCGAGTAAGTCCGACGCCAATGATAGAGGAGACTCTTCAGACCAAGCCGGAGCAAAGGACCACCTTTCTAAACTCAACTCTCGCCCTAAACTTAACCTTTACCGAAGAGAAGAATATCTTCGAATGGCATATGTTATAGGAGTAGGAGCGTTAATGTAAACAACTTTGTGTGAGAATAATGAAGGCTATCCAAGCGACTAGGATACAAAAGACTTACCATCGACCCAGTGATTCCTTAGAAGTGTTGGTTGGCGTCGATCTCCAGGTAACACAAGGAGAGATTGTACTTATTAAAGGTCGGAGCGGTGCAGGAAAAACGACCTTGCTGAAGATCCTGGGATGCATGGAGCAACCCACGGCAGGCTCGCTACATATTCTGGGTACGGATACTACAAAGCTCTCTTTTGAGGAGCTTACTCAAATCCGCGCCAAGTATTTCGGGTTTATCTTCCAGTCCTTCAACTTACTTCCTGCCTTAACAGTTACAGAGAACATCGAATTGCCTCTTGCGATTCGAGGAATAAGTAGAGCCCAACGAACAAAGGCATTGGGATTAATTCTCGACCAATTCCAACTAAGTCATCTAGCCTCACGGCTTCCTGAAGAGCTGAGTACTGGCCAGATTCAGCGCGTGGCTGTGATGCGGGCTCTAATAAGTGAGGCATCTATAATCATCGCTGACGAGCCGACCGCTAATCTAGACCAAGAAAACGCAACAAGCCTCTTCGCTATGCTCCGAGAAGTAAATGATACCCGACGGACAACCATCATAATATGTAGTCAAAAGACCCTAGCCCATGACTATGTTGATACTATTTATCGAATAGAGAATGGACGCTTGAAGATTGAAGGACTCTAGGAGAGTCCGCGCACTTCTTTTCGAGTTAATGAAGCAGTGAGAGCAATATTACGGAGGCTACGCCCCACAACAATAACGCCCAATCCTGTACACACGGTGATTGTGAGCCAAAAGTAAGTCACGTCGAGTATTAACACATCGGTGAGTAACATCGAAAAAAGGAGAGCAATTACAAAACCAAGGGATGTAGAAATAATGCTAAAGAAGCAGAGAGGAACTAAAAACATGAGGAAAACATCACGCATCCTTCCACCTAGAATGAAGAGTGTTTTTACAGTCTCCCGGTTCTTCGTGACGACTTCCGCCAAGAGCCCTGATACATTCAAACCTACAGTAGCGAGAATTACTAGAGCAAGTGTGACAAGGAAGATTCGGATATCGCCAAAGACGCGAGATGTATAGGCACTTCCTGTGGAGAAGGAAACAATATCAAGACGATCCAGTACTTGATCAAAATTATAGAAGGCTTCGCTCTCCCACCAGAACATATTCGGTTGGGGTGGTCGTCGTATAAAACCCTCAGGGGCATCAAATATTATTTCACTATCTTCTCCCCCCCTGAGAAAGCGAAGTTCTGTGAGGTTGCCGCAATCAATTATGTAATCTCCAAAGGGTAACTGGAGAACAGCAACGCCAAAGACATCCGTTTCAAACTCTGCAATACTCCCGTAATGGTATACACTAATGACTATATTGCTGGGGTCCGACAAACCCGTAACACGGACTGTGACTGTGTGAGGGCTTACAACAATTTCCCGATAAAGCTGGGGCGACACCAGAGAAGTGTTGATTTTTGCTCTAGCACAGCTGCTCAAAGTCGAGTAGATGCCTCGTAGAGTATTAGCCACTAACCGAGGTACATAGACCTGGTGATCTAGACTCGCTACTCCTGTGATTACAATGCCAACAACCCGCACTTCTATTATGTTCGCTGTGAATGTAGAAGTAATCACCAATTGATCTCCAATGTTAAAGCCCGTCCGAGCACCAACAAAACATACGTTGAACCCAAGTGAGGATACGTTGCTCAGCTGAAGAGGAAACGTACTCCAGAAAGCAGGTTCCACTCCTCGAATAAAGAAAGGCTGCGCTACTCCCTGGTAACGAACGACACAAGGAGCAACAGTCTCCCGGCTCACCCAAGCGGTTCCCTCTAATTCAAGTAAATCCTCTACCAAATAATCAGAGACAAGTCCTGTAGGGACAGCTGCCGCTCCACCTGCCGTAACCGCAACGCTATCCGTAAAAACATCACCGTGGACATTCCACTGAATCTCTAATAATCCCTGTGTCATTAACAAAGCCGATGCAAAAAGCACAGAAAGAAGTGAGAGCACTGTCAGCAAACTTCGCCGGCGTCCTCGATAAAAACTGAACCCTACCCGCATTAAAAATCTAGTCAATACCCTCACCAGCCAGTATCCTATTCACTTGAAGCCTCCTCCAATAATGCCTCCGCGGTAGCACGTATCGCCTGAGCACTAGTATACCTTGGGTGCCAACCCAATTCCTTAATGCGGCTGATGTCGAGGAGCATTTGCTTCACGTCACCCTTCCAGCCTCGCCCTCCATCTACTCCTCCTGAACATTGAAACTCCACATCAGCTAGACCCATCACTTCTGTTATAATTTGAGCAATTTCCATCACACTAGTCCGATCTTCCGACCCCACGTTGATGATTTCCACCTGACCACGCGTCAAGGCATAACTAAGGATAAGGCACTCAACACAATTGTCGACGTGTAAGTATGATTTTGCCTGGGTTCCATCACCTAGTATTTCCAAGCGGTTAGGTGTCTTGTGAAGCTTATGGATGAAGTCGCGGATGACCCCGATTTGGGCACGAGGACCAACAATGTTCGCAAGGCGGCAGATGGCAGCGCGGAACCCGTAAGTAAAAGCATAAGAAGAGATTAAGCCCTCTGAAGCCAGTTTCGCTGCACCATAGATAGAAACCGGTTTAAGAGGAGCATATTCCTCAGGTGTAGGCATTATTTCAGTATCCCCATAGACGGTCGATGAAGAAGTAAAGACTAGCCCTTTCACAGATTTCGTTTGACGAACAGCCTCCAACAGCCGGAAGGTCGCAATCACATTCTGTTGGAAGTGCAGCTCTGGCGCGGCTGCCCCAATTTTAACTTCAGGGTTTGCGGCCAAGTGGAAAACCAATTCACAATCCTCCAACGCCTTCAGGACGCTCTCTGGGTTGAGGATGTCGCCCTTGAATAAAGTGAAATTAGGGGATTGTTGCGCGGTTTCAAGATTTGACAACCTTCCACTGGACAGATTATCCAATACAGTTACTTGCTTCCCTAGCGCAAGCAGGAGATCTACTAGATGGCTCCCAATGAACCCCGCTCCGCCAGTGACTAGAACCCTCTGCGCCTTAAGTCTGTAAACCTGTTTATCGAGGTCTAGCATAATCATTACATCTCCTGCTAATCCAGTGTAGACACTGCAATCACGTCATCGTATTGGTCCCAGTGATCTCGTTTCTTCGTAAAACGTCGACGGAGCCCTTCAGGTAAACGTCGATATCCTGTACCTAGAAGAAGTCCCAGACCCTTGATAAATTCATAGAACAAAGCATATGGTATCTTTCGCAATCTACGAATTCTTGCTAGGAATTGCATTTCATCAAGAAGATACCGAATTCCCAGTCCTATTAATGATGTAGACGAGAAACTAGTACCAGGAAAGACTGCAGTAAAAGAGGCGCCAGAGTCAAAATATTCCCGGAAGACCTGACGAAGCGTGTAGTGGTGGGAGTGGTATACAATCGATTCTGGTTCGTATACTATACAGTACCCTGCTTTTAGTACTGTACGTGCCCAAACCCACTCCTCCGACTTTAACATTTCAGGCAGAGGAAATTGTTCATAGATATCACGTCGAATGGCAGAACTTACATTCGAGAAGAATAGCTGCTCCATTCCTATACCATCAGTCTTGCTGTATTCGAAAAACCGGCGTTTGGGCGGGTAAAATCGTAACCGAGAGAACTGCTCCATCGGAGAGGCGTCAGGCCAAGGAATTTGGCGACTGTATACACCTGCTACTCTCTCATCTTTGAAGTGTCGAAGCATAATGCGGAGCCACTGACGATTTGCAACCTTGATATCTGCGGATAAGCAGACGCATATTTCACCCTTTGTCATTCGAACACCAAGATTCCGAGTGCCACCATAATTATACTCCTCTGGCTCGATGCGGATGACGCGCTGCCCATAACGCCGAACAATTTCAGGCGTGCGGTCATCTGAAGAATCCATCACTAGAACCTCAATCTCCCCCGAATAATCTTGATTGAGAATGTCATGTAAAAGTGTCCCAATATACTTCTCTACATTTCTCGTTGGGATTATGACACTTACACTTCTGCTATTGCTGCCTGCCACTTGTTACACCAACAGTATACAACTACACAATGAAAAAATAGTTTATCCTTGATTATACTCAGCACATATCAACACATCAACATGAACTATACATTCGTCTTTTAGAAACTAATCGCCTCCGTAGAAGAAAACCGAGAATTCGAAGACCATCACGAGCCCAGTTTAGGGAGGTTTGACCACCTTTCCTCCGACGATAACGAATTGGAACCTCGGTGTATCGATATCCAGCTTGATGGACTTCAATCTTTATTTCTGATGAATAGGCCATTCCAGTCTCGTGAAGATTTAGCGACTTGAGAATTTCTCGCTTAAATGCCCACATTCCTGACTGGGAATCCTTGAACCTTACCCCAAATAGAAGGCGCAGAAGTATCGAAAAAAGGAGGTTTCCGAATCGTTTGATTGGCGTAAAAGCGCCAACCTCATAGTATAGTAAGCGATTTGTGCTGAGGAAAT